>NZ_CFIFWG010000053.1:0-17553 GCF_984466335.1 Roseitalea sp.
GCGAAAATTACATCGAAAACGCAGGCTATGCCCCATCAAAACCTGACATGCTCTAGTGGCTTCGAGCGCGCTGAGAAGCTGACCAAAGAGCGCTGAAGGCTCCGCGTTCATTGCTTTCACAAGAGCAACAAACTCCACGACGTCAAGACGCCGTTCTCCGCCTTCAAGCTTGGCGATACAGGACCGCGGTTTTCCCAACCGATCCGGATTGCCCGGCAGATGCACGTCATCGCATCCCACCATTACGTGGCATCGCTGTTTCGATTGAACGAATGTCGCCCGCAGCGGGGCGTCATGCCGGCTGAAGCGGCCACACCAAAGGGATGATCGCCATGGCGGCCAGGAAGGTGGTTCCGTCCATGATCAGGCCGAGGCGGAGGAAATCCGTGAAGCGGTAGCCGCCCGCATTGTAGACCAGCGTGTTGGTCTGATAGCCGATCGGCGTGATGAAGCTGGCGGACGCGGCGACCATCACGGCGATCACGAAGGGGCGCGGATCGAGCCCAAGCGCCTGGGCCAGGCCGATGGCGACCGGCGTTATGATCACCGCCACCGCATTGTTGGTGACAAGCTCGGTCAGAACGGTGGTCAGAAGATAGACGCAGGCGAGCGCGACGATCGGCGCCAGGTCCATCAGAAAAGGCTCGACCGCGCCCACGATGATGGCCGCAAGCTCGGTCTTCTGCATCGCCGCGCCGATCGCCAGCATGCCGGCGATCAGGCCGAGAACCCGCCAGTCGACCGCCTGCACGGCCTCGTCGGCCTCCACGCAGCGCGTGACCAGGACCAGCACGGCCCCGATGACGGCGGCGCCGGCGATCGGCATCACGTTCAGCGCGGCGGCGAGGACGACGGTCAGCGCAATGCCGATCGCCAACGGGGCCTTGTCGCGGCGGAACCCGCGCTCGGATGGCTGGGAGACATTGACGAGGCCGTTTTCCTCGGCAAGGCGCGACAGATCCTCGGGCGCGCCCTCGATCAACAGCGTGTCGCCGACCGCCAGAGGCGTCGTCTCGAAACGGTCGGCCATGTTCATGCCGCCCCGATGCAGCGCGATCGGATAGATGCCGTAGCGCCGCCTGAGACGCAGGTGGCGCAGGGTACGGCCCAGTATGCGCGCGTCCGGGCCGATCAGGATCTCGACGAGCACCGAGGTGCGCGCGCCGGTCTGTTGCAGGCGACGGCCGGCGCCGCCGAGCTGGCCCTCCTCCTTCATCGACAGGATTTCGGCCACCGGCGAGCGCAGCACCACGATGTCGCCCGGCTCCAGGATCGCATTGTCGAGATCGCGGCGCAGCGACAGATCGCCGCGCAACACGTCGATGACGCGCCGTTCGGGCTGGTTGAAGGCCACCACCTCGCGGGCACGGACGCCCACATGGGGCGAGCCCTCCTCGATCACGGCCTGCACGATGAAGCGCCGGCCCCGCTGGCTGCCGCCGAGCCCGGCCATGTCCTGGCGCACCGGCAGGATGGCGCGCGCCAGAAACATCACGCAGATGCCGGCCGTGGCCGCGACCAGCCCCACCGGCGCGATCTCGAAGATGCCGAACGGTTCCAGCCCCTGATCGCGCGCGACCGTGTCGACCAGAAGGTTGGTCGAAGTGCCGATCAGCGTGCAGGTGCCGCCAAGGATCGCCGCATAGGAGAGCGGGATCAGAAGCTTCGAGGACGCCTGGCCGGTCTGCCGGGCCATCTGCGCCGCCACCGGTATCATCAGCATGACCACCGGCGTGTTGTTCATGAACGCGCTCATCGCGGCGGCCGCGCCCAGGAAGGCGAAGAAGGCAAGGGCAGGGCTCGTCCTGGCGCGTTCGGTGGCGAACCGGGCGAACCGGTCGACCGCGCCCGTGCGCACCAGGGCGGCGGAAACCACGAACATGGCCGCGATCGTGGCGATGGCGGGCGAGGAAAGGACGGCCAGCACGTCGGCCGTCTCGACAATGCCGGCGACCAGCAGGACCGAGACCCCGAGCCCTGCGATCACCTCCGGCGCGCGCCATTCGCGCGCAAAGGCGGCGAACATGGCGACGATCAGGGCGCCGGTCAGTGCGGGGCCGAGCATGTGGGGATCAAGGGCCATGGCGGCTACCGGCGTCCGCTCACCAGTGTGGCGGCTTGTCGACGGGGGCGGCGCCGCGCACCTGCTCTTCGAGCGCGGCAAAGCGGCGGGCCAGGGCATCGAGCTTGCGACGCAGATCGGCGATGACGTCACCCTGGGCGATCACCACCTCGTTGAGGTCGTCAAGCATCTGTGCCTGGTGAGCGGCCAGCACTTCCAGATCGTCCAGTCGTTCGCTGTCGGTCTTTGCCATCAAAGGTCCCATCGACGTGCCGCACGGTAGCATGGCGGCGAACCGTGAGCCAAGCATTGCCGCGCGGCGGTGCAGGTCACGCCAGCAGACGGCCAATTCGGGCTGGATTCAAGCAATGAAAATGCTAGGGTTCGGCGATTTTAAGGATGATCCTTCCGGCCCGGGAAACGGAAAGCGCATGGCGCCCTATGCAATCGAGCTGATCGGAATCGACAAGAGTTTCGGACCGGTTCACGCCAACCAAGACATCAACCTGGCCGTCGAAAAGGGCACGATCCACGGCATCATCGGCGAAAACGGCGCCGGCAAGTCGACCTTGATGTCGATCCTTTACGGTTTCTACCAGGCCGATGCGGGGACCATCAAGGTGGACGGCGAGACGGTGTCCGTCAACACGCCCAACGACGCCATCGCCAAGGGCATCGGCATGGTCCACCAGCACTTCATGCTGGTCGAGAACTTCACCGTGCTGGAAAACGTCATGCTGGGCGCCGAGGGCGCCCAGCTTCTGGGCGGGTCGATCGCCGGCGCGCGGGCCGAACTCAAGCGGCTCGAGGAGGAGTATGCGCTTGAGGTCGATGCGTCGGCGGTGATCGAGGACCTGCCGGTCGGCCTGCAACAGCGCGTCGAAATCCTCAAGGCGCTCTACCGCGGCGCCGAGATCCTGATCCTGGACGAGCCGACGGGCGTTCTGACACCGGCCGAGGCCGGCCATCTGTTCCGCATCCTCAAGCAGCTCAAGGAGCAGGGCAAGACGATCGTGCTGATCACGCACAAGCTGGGCGAGATCATGGCGGTGACCGACACGGTGTCTGTGATGCGCCAGGGGGCGATGGTGGCCACCCGCAGGACGGCCGAGACCTCGGTCGAGGAACTGGCCGAACTGATGGTCGGGCGGCGCGTCCTTCTGCGCGTGGAAAAGGGCGAGGCAAAGCCGGGCGCAGCCAAGCTGGCCGTCGAGAGGCTGACCGTCAGGGACGGTCGCGGCGTGACGATGGTCGACAATGTCTCGTTCGAGGTGCGCGCGGGCGAGATCGTGGGCATCGCGGGCGTTGCGGGCAACGGCCAGAGCCAGGTGATCGAGGCGATCGCCGGGATCAGGCGGGCCGAGACCGGCCGTGTTCTGCTGGATGGACAGCCGATCGGCGTGACCGGCCAGGCCGATCCGTTCATGCTGCGCAAGCGCGGCATGGCGCACGTGCCCGAGGACCGCCACCATATGGGCCTGGTGCTCCAGTTCGAGGAGAACGAGAACGCGATCCTGGGCTATCATGGCGATGCGGACTATGTGAACGGCCCGATGCTCGACATCGCCAGCATCCGCGCCGACGCGATGGCCAAGATCGAAAAGTACGACATCCGGCCGCCCGACCCGCGGCTGAAGACGGCCAGCTTCTCGGGCGGCAACCAGCAGAAGATCGTCCTGGCCCGCGAGATGGAGCGGGACCCGACCGTGTTGATCGTCGGCCAGCCCACGCGCGGCGTCGATGTCGGCGCGATCGAGTTCATCCACAAGCGGATCATCGAGATGCGCGACGCCGGCAAGGCGGTGCTGCTGGTCTCGGTGGAACTGGACGAGATCCGGTCGCTGGCCGACCGCATCCTCGTCATGTTCGCCGGCCGCATCGTCGGCGAGCGCGGCCCGGACGCGACCGAGGGCGAACTGGGCCTGCTGATGGCGGGCATAGAGGGCGAAACCACCAGGGAGGCCGCCGCGTAGATGGCCGTTCCTTACGCGAAGCTGCCGCCCTGGGTCGATTACGGCCTGATACCGCTGGTCAATGTCACCGTCGCCTTTCTGGTGGCCGGCCTCGTCGTGCTGCTGGTCGGCGAAAACCCCGTCCATGCCGCGCAGCTTCTCGTGCAGGGCGCGTTCGGGTCCGGCGACGGCATCGGCTACACGCTTTTCTATGCGACGAGCTTCATCTTCACCGGCCTTTGCATGGCGGTCGCCTTCCATTGCGGCCTGTTCAACATCGGCGGCGAAGGACAGGCCTATGTGGGGGGCCTGGGCGTCGCGATCACCTGCCTGGCCTTCGACGCGGTGTTTCCCTGGTGGATCAACCTGCCGCTGGCGACGATGCTGGCCGCGCTCGCCGGCGCGCTCTGGGCGCTGATCCCGGCCTGGCTTCAGGCCACGCGCGGCAGCCACATCGTGATCACCACGATCATGTTCAACTTCATCGCCGCCAGCGTGATGGTCTATCTGCTGGTCGGCCCGCTCAAGCCGGTCGGCTCGATGGCCCCGGAAACGCGAACCTTCGCCGAGGGCGCCCACCTGCCCAGGCTCGACTGGATGCTGGAGATGTTCGGGTTGACGATCCGCTCGGCGCCGCTCAACATCACCTTCCTCGTCGCCCTCGCCTCGGCCTTCGGCGTCTGGGTGCTGATCTGGCGCACGCGGCTCGGCTACGAGATCCGCACCATGGGCCATTCGCCCGGCGCCGCCAGATATGCCGGCATCAACCAGACCAGGGTGATCATCCTGACCATGATGGTCTCGGGCGCCCTGGCCGGGATGATGGCGCTGAACCCCGTCATGGGCGACCAGACGCGCCTGCAAATGAACTTCGTCGCCGGGGCGGGCTTTGTCGGCATCGCGGTGGCGCTGATGGGCCGGTCGCATCCGGCCGGCATCGTGCCGGCCGCGATCCTGTTCGGCATGCTCTATCAGGGCGGCGCGGAGCTCTCCTTCGAGATGCCGGCGATCTCGCGCGACATGATCGTCATCATCCAGGGGCTGGTGATCCTGTTCGCCGGGGCGCTCGAACACATGTTCCGGCCGACGGTCGCGCGGCTGTTCCACATGGCCGGGGGCCGCGCGCTCGGCTCCTCGCCGCAGCCGGGCCAATAGGGGCGGCCATGGGCGTCTTCGAAACCCTGATATCGATCCTCGATTCGACGGTGCGGCTGGCGATTCCGCTGATGTTCGCCGCGCTCGCGGGCCTTTATTCGGAACGTGCGGGCATTTTCGACATCGGGCTCGAAGGCAAGATGCTCGCCGCAGCGTTCGCCGGCGCGGCCGCGGCGGCGGTCTACGGCTCGGCCTGGATCGGCCTTTTCTTCGCCATCGTCATCTCGACCTTCCTTGCGCTGGTGCACGGCTTCGCCTCGATCACCCATCGCGGCAACCAGATCGTCTCGGGCGTGGCGATCAACTTCATCGCCGCCGGCACGACGGTCATCCTGGGCCAGGCCTGGTTCCGCCAGGGCGGCCGCACGCCGGCCTTGATGGAGCAAGGCAGCCGATTCACCGCGATCGACCTTCCGTTCGCCGGGGCCGTGCGCGACGTGCCGGTGCTGGGTCCGATCTATTCGGAACTGATCTCGGGCCATTCGATCCTGGTCTATCTGGCCTTCGCCGCCGTGCCGTTCACATGGTGGGTCCTGTTCCGCACGCGCTTTGGCCTGCGATTGCGCGCGGTCGGCGAGAACCCCGGCGCGGTCGACACCGCCGGCATCTCGGTGACATGGCTGCGCTATCGGGCGGTGATGTGCACCGGCATCCTGTGCGGGTTCGCCGGCGCCTATCTGGCGGTCGCCCAGAATGCCGGCTTCGTCAAAGACATGACCGCCGGCAAGGGCTTCATCGCGCTGGCCGCGCTGATCTTCGCCAAGTGGCGGCCCGTGCCCGTCATGTTCGCCTGCCTGCTGTTCGGTTTCCTCGATGCGGTGGCGATCCGCTTCGCCGGCATCGACATCGGCCTGTTCGAGGTGCCGCCGCAATTCATGCAGGCGCTGCCCTACATCCTCACCGTCGTCCTTTTGGCCGGCTTCATCGGCAAGGCGGTGCCGCCCAAGGCCGGCGGCCAGCCCTATGTGAAGGAGCGCTGACCATGGCCGATCTCGACGCGCTGCTCGCCGCCGCCAGCGAAGCGATGGGCAAATCGCGACCGACCTATTCGCGGTTTCCGGTCGGGGCGGCGATCCTGACCGAAGACGGGCGCATCTTCGCCGGCGGCAATATCGAGGTCGCCTCCTATCCCGAGGGCTGGTGCGCGGAAACCACCGCGCTGTCGCACTATGTGATGGGCGGCGGCGGGACCATCACCGACATATGCGTGATCGCCGAGAAGCTGCCGCTTTGCACGCCCTGCGGCGGCTGCCGCCAGCGGCTGGCCGAGTTCGCGACCGCCGGGGCCAGGGTGCATCTTTGCGCCGACGGCCGGATCGTTGAGAGCGTCACGATGGCCGCACTCCTGCCAAGGGGCTTCGACGGCGACGCGCTGACAGGATGATCGCCACCATCGACCATATCATCGAGCGGCTCGAAGGGCTGGCGCCGCGGACCGCCTTCGTGCTCGGCTCGGGCCTTGGCGGGCTCGTCGAGACGGTCGAGGGCGCCGTCCACATGCCGTATGGCGAACTGGCCGGCTTCCCTGCCTCGGGCGTTTCGGGCCATGCGGGCGAACTGGTCGCCGGCACGCTGGCCGGCAAGCCGGTCATGATGCTGTCCGGCCGGGCCCATTATTACGAAAAGGGCGATGCGGCGGCGATGCGGCCCGTGATCGAGATCCTGCGCGGGCTCGGCATCGGGAACCTCGTCCTGACCAATTCGGCCGGCTCGCTGCGCGCGGACCTGCCGCCCGGATCGGTCATGCTGATCACCGATCACATCAACTTCTCCGGGGCCAACCCGCTGATCGGCGAGGAAAGCGACCGGCGCTTCGTGGGGCTGACCGCCGCCTACGATGCCGGACTCTGCGACGGGTTGCGGGCGGCCGCAAGGGCCGAGGACATTCCGCTCGGCGAGGGTGTCTATATGTGGTTCTCGGGTCCCAGCTTCGAAACGCCCGCCGAAATCCGCATGGCGCGCACGTTCGGCGCGGACGCGGTCGGCATGTCGACCGTGCCCGAGGTGATCCTTGGGCGCTTCGTCGGGCTGAACTGTGCCGCCTGCTCGGTGATCACCAATTTCGCGGCGGGCATGACCGGGGCCGAACTGTCGCACCGGGAGACCAAGCAGATGGCGCCCGTCGGCGGGGCGCGCCTGCGGACGATCCTGACCCGGTTCGTCGCGGATTCGCACTGATGCTCCCGCAGGAGACCATCCGCGCCAAGCGCGACGGCGCGGCCCTGACGCGCGGCGAGATCGCCGCGTTCGTCCAAGGCGTCACGGACGGCTCGGTCACCGACGCGCAGATCGCCGCGCTCGCCATGGCGGTCTGTTTCAGGGGCATGGACCGCGACGAGACCGTCGCCCTGACGCTCGCCATGCGCGACAGCGGCGACGTGCTCGACTGGTCCGATCTCGACCGCCCGGTCGCCGACAAGCACTCCACCGGCGGGGTCGGCGACAATGTCTCGCTGATGCTGGCCCCCATTGCCGCCGCGTGCGGGCTCGCCGTGCCGATGATCTCCGGGCGCGGGCTCGGCCATACGGGCGGCACGCTCGACAAGATGGAATCGATCCCCGGCTACGACGTCGCGCCCGACAATGCGACGTTCCGTGGCGTCACGCGCGATGTCGGCTGCGCCATCATCGGCCAGACGGCCGATCTGGCGCCCGCCGACAAGCGCATCTACGGCGTGCGCGATGTCACGGCAACCGTCGAGAACCTGTCGCTGATCACCGCCTCGATCCTGTCCAAGAAGCTCGCCGCCGGGCTCGGCTCGCTGGTGCTCGATGTCAAGTTCGGCAACGGCGCCTTCATCGACGGGATGGACGCAACGCGCGCGCTGGCCGAGAGCCTCGTGCGGGTGGCCAACGGCGCGGGCACGAAGACGGCGGCGATCCTGACCGACATGAACGAGCCGCTCGCCCCGGCCGCCGGCAACGCGGTGGAGGTCGCCGACGCGGTGCGGTTCCTGACGGGCGGGTGGCGCGACCGGCGCCTTGAAGACGCCGTGCTGACGCTGGTTGCGGAAATGCTGGTTTTGGCCGGACGCGCCGATGCGCGCGAGGCGGCCATGACGACGGCCCTCGCCGCGCTCGATGACGGCCGGGCCGCGGAGCGCTTCGGCCGGATGGTGGCCGGCCTTGGCGGGCCCGCCGACTTCGTCGAGCGCTATCGGGAACATCTGCCCGTCGCCCCGTTGATCGATTATGTCGGCGCGCCCGGAGCGGGCTTCGTCGCCCGCTGGAACACGCGCGCGCTGGGGGTCGCCGTGGTGGAGATGGGCGGCGGGCGGCGGCGCCGCGAGGACCGCGTCGATCACGCGGTCGGCATGGATGAAATTGCCGGCACCGGGACGCGCCTGGAAAAGGGCGATCCGCTGGCCCGTCTCCATGCCCGCGACGAAGCGTCGCTGGCGCGCGCGCGGCAGGCGGTGCTCGATGCCGTCACGCTCGCCGGGGACGCGCCGGCCGAACGGCCGGTGATCGCCGAAACGGTGACCGGCTGAGGCGCGCCGCCGTCTCGGCCGGATGCACTCTACTTGGTGCCGTACATGCGGTCGCCGGCGTCGCCAAGGCCGGGCACGATGTAGCCATGATCGTCCAGATGGCTGTCGATCGCGGCGGTGATGATCGGCACGTCCTTATGCGCGCCGGTGAACTTTTCGATGCCCTCGGGCGCGGCGAGCAGGCACACGAAGCGCAGATTGGCCGCGCCGCGCGCCTTCAGCCTGTCGACGGCGGCGATGGCCGAATTGGCGGTGGCCAGCATGGGGTCGACCACGATGGTCGGCCGGTCCGACAGATCCTCGGGCGCCTTGAAATAATAGTCGACCGGTTCGAGCGTGTCGGGATCGCGGTAAAGGCCGATATGGGCCACACGCGCCGAGGGCACCAGGTCGAGCATGCCTTCGAGCAGGCCGTTGCCAGCGCGCAGCACCGAGGCGAAGACCAGCTTCTTGCCGGCCAGGATCGGCGCCTCCATGTCGGTCAACGGCGTCTCGATCGTCTCGGTGGTCATCGGCAGTTCGCGCGTCGCCTCGTAGCAAAGAAGATGGGATATCTCGCCCAGAAGGCGGCGGAAGCCGGCCGTCGACGTCTCGCGCTTGCGCATCTGGGTGAGCTTGTGCCGGACCAGCGGGTGATCGACGATCGTGACCTGTTGCATGGGAAACGCCTCTGGGAGTGGAGCCGCGCGACCCTAGCGCTTGCTTCAAGGCGACGGAAGACGATCGCCGCGCCGTGTCGCGCCCGATCCACCGTCAAATGGCCGGTTCGGCGCCGTCGAGCCTGGCCAGCAGCGCGGTTTTGGTGCCGGCATCGCAAAAGGCCGCCTCGATCGCCGTGCGCGTCACCGCCGTCAGCGCCGCGTCGTCAAGGCCGAAACGATCCCGCGCGATCGCGTATTCGTTGGCCAGCGAGGAATGGAAGTGCGACGGGTCGTCCGAATTGAGCGTCACCTTCACGCCCGCCGCGCGCAGCGCGTTGAAAGGGTGCGCCCCATGGTCCGCGAACACCTTGAGGGCGATGTTGGAGGCCGGACAGACCTCCAGCACGATGCCGTCTTCGGCCAGCCGGTTCACGAGCGCGGGGTCCTCGATGGCGCGCACGCCATGGCCGATCCGCTCGGGCCGCAGATGGTCGAGCGCGTCGCGTACGCTGGCGGCTCCGCACAGTTCGCCCGCATGCACGGTGATGCGCAGGCCGGCGGCGCGCGCCACCTCGAAGGCGCGCGCGAAATCCTTCGGATGGTGCATGCGCTCGTCGCCCGCCATGCCGAAGCCCGTGACCAGCGGGTGCGGGTTGTCGGCGATGAAGCGGGCGGCCCGTTCGACCGCCTCGGGACCGCCATGGCGCAGGCCCGTGGCGATCATCCGGCCTTCGATGCCGGTTTCGGCTTTCGCGCGCACGATCCCCTCGGCGAGCCCTTCGATATAGGCGCGCGGGGAAAGGCCGGTCTTTTCGGCATGATCGGTGGAGATGAAGAATTCGCAATAGATGCAGCCGGCGGCGGCGAGCGAGGTCAGATAGTCGTGCGCGAGCAGCCCATAGTCCTCGCGTGTGCGGAACAGCGCGGCCACCGTGTCGTAGACATGCAGGAATTCGGTGAAGCCGGTCCAGCGATAGGCGCCGCCCGAGACGATGGCCGACAGGTCGACCCCGTAGAGGGCGGCCTGGCGCCGGGCGAGCGCGGGGCCGGCCGCGCCCTCGATATGGCAATGCAGTTCCGCCTTGGGCACCATCTTCGAACGCCTTCCGTGCCCGCGACGAATGGGCCGCTTGCGCATGCGCCCCGATCCGGCCGATACGCGTGCCGCGTTTGCCTGCGGGCCGTTTTGCTTTACACCGGCAAACGTCTTGAACGCACGCAGCTTTTTCGGGCAGGATCGCCATGTCCACATCCAGAACCGGCGGCGGCGACGCCATGAAGCGCAGCTTCGGCTTTGCCGAGGTCGCAGAGGGCGACAAGCAGGCCCGCGTCGACGACGTGTTCCACGCCGTCGCCCGCCGCTATGACATCATGAACGACCTGATGTCGGGCGGCATGCACCGCGTGTGGAAGGATGCGATGGTGGCCGCGCTCGCGCCGCCAAGGCGCGCCCGCTGGCGCTTGCTCGATGTCGCCGGCGGCACGGGCGACATCGCCCTTCGCGCCGTGGAGGCCTCGCGCCGCAACGCCCGCGTGAGCGTGCTCGACATCAACGGCTCGATGCTCGATGTCGGCCGCGAGCGGGCGCGAAGGCACGGCCTTGCGGACAATCTCGATTTCGTCGAAGCCAATGCCGAGGGCCTGCCGTTCGAGGATGCGACGTTCGACGCCTATACGGTCGCTTTCGGCATCCGCAACGTGCCCGACATTCCAAGGGCGCTCGGCGAGGCCCATCGCGTGCTCAAGCCCGGCGGCCGGTTCCTGTGCCTTGAATTCTCCGAGGTCGACATGCCTGTGCTCGACACCCTCTACGAGGTCTTTTCCTTCCGCGCGATCCCGCGGATCGGCCGCATCGTCGCCGGCGATGCCGCGCCCTATCGCTACCTCGTCGAATCGATCGCCAGGTTCCCCCGGCAGGGCGATTTCGCCGCGATGGTCGAGGCGGCCGGGTTCGCGCGCGTCACCTGGCGCAACTATGCGGGCGGGATCGCCGCGCTCCATTCGGGCTGGAAAATCTGACCCGATGGCACGTGTGTTCGCAGCGCTGCGTCTGATGCGGGCGGTCTGGGTGCTTTCGCGCGAAGGCGTGATCGCCGCGCTGCCGCGCCAGGGCCTGTCCGGACCCGCCCTGACCGGCCACACGATCGCCACCCGCCTGGCGCGCAAGCGCGTCGCGCGCCTTGGCGGCGCCCAGCGCATGACCAAGGCCATCGCGCGGCTCGGCCCGTCCTACGCCAAGCTCGGCCAGTTCCTGGCCACGCGGCCGGACATTATCGGCCTTCGGATGGCCGTCGATCTGGCCAATCTGCAGGACAATATGGAGAGCTTTGCCAGCGCCGACGCCTATCGGCGCATCGAGGGGTCGCTCGGCCTGACGGTCGGCGAGCTGTTCGTGCGCATCGGCGAGCCTATCGCCGCCGCCTCGATCGCCCAGGTGCACCCGGCGGTCACGCGCGACGGCCATGGCGAACGCAAGGTCGCCGTCAAGGTGATCCGCCCCGGCGTGCGCGCGCGCTTCGACCGCGACCTTGAAGCCTTCTTCCTGTTCGCCCGCATGCAGGAGCGATACGTGCCCTCCTCGCGCCGCCTGCGCCCGGTGGCGATCGCCGAAACGCTCGCCCAGTCGACGCGCATCGAGATGGATCTGAGGCTCGAAGGCGCCGCCCTGTCGGAACTGGCCGAGAACACGCGCGACGATCCCGGCTTCCGCGTCCCCAAGGTCGACTGGCAGCGCACCGGCCGCGACGTGCTGACCATGGAGTGGATCGACGGCATCAAGATGAGCGATGTCGCCGCGCTGAGGACGGCCGGGCACGACCTTTCGCGACTGGCCGTCAACGTCATCCAGTCCTTCCTTCGCCATGCCATGCGCGACGGCTTCTTCCATGCCGACATGCATCCGGGGAACCTGTTCGTGGTGCCGAACGGTGATATCGTCGCCGTCGACCTGGGTATTGCGGGCCGGATCGGCATCAAGGAGCGGCGCTTTCTGGCCGAGATCCTGTACGGCTTCATCCGTCGGGACTATCGCCGTGTCGCCGAGGTGCATTTCGAGGCCGGCTACGTGCCGCGGTCCCACGATGTCGAAGCCTTCGCCCAGGCGCTGCGGGCCGTCGGCGAGCCGATCCGCGACCAGTCGGCCGACACGATCTCGATGGGCAACCTTCTGACGCTCCTGTTCGACGTCACCGACATGTTCGACATGCAGACGCGGCCCGAACTGATCCTTTTGCAGAAGACCATGGTCGTCGCCGAGGGCAATGCCCGCATGCTCGACCCGCAGTTCGACATGTGGGCGGCGGCCGAGCCGATCGTCGGCGAATGGGTGCGGCACAATCTCGGCCCGGCCGCCATCGCAAAGGACACGCGGGAGGGCATCCACGCCGCGTTGCGCCTCGCGCGGCAGGTGCCGCAACTGGCCGAACGCACCGAACGGCTGAGCCAGGAGATGGCCGATATGGTCGAACATGGGATGAAACTGTCGCCACGGACCGTCGACGCCATCGGCAGGGCCGAGGCCCGCCAAAGCCGATGGGGCCGCGTGGCGCTGTGGGTCATCGCCGTCGCCGCGATCTGGGTGGCCTGGGCGGTGGGATGAGGGACAACCGCCCTGTTTGACCGCATTGCCGGCAATGCGCACATTGCAGTCATCACGGAGATGATCGTGGCGACATTGACGATCCGCAATCTCGATGAAGAGGTCAAGCGCGACATCGGGCGCGCCGCCGCCGAGCGTGGCGTATCCATGGAGCAGGAAGCGCGCGACAGGCTGGCGAGGCCGAGACGAAGCCGTCGCGCCGGAAGCGGTGAGGTGAGCGCCGAAGAGATTCTGAGACGCTATGCACGAAAACCCGACGAACCGTTCGACCTGAAAAGGCTGACCGACGAGATCTGGGACGAAGGTTTGCGTCGTATCGACGGCGACCGTGCTGGAAGCCTTTGGCGTTGTCATCAGACGCCGCATTCCGGATGGATCTGAACGAATGGCGGGCCTGGGTCGGGGACCTTGGCATCGAAACGGCGCCATTGGACGCGCATCAACTGTAAGCGGCCATCAAGGCCTATCGGCTCTACGGTCGCGGCACGGGACATGGGGCGGGCCGCGATCTTGGCGAGTGCTTCGCCCATGCGCTCACAAGGACACGGGACCTGCCGCTGCTTTTCAAGGGCGACGATTTCGTCCATACCGACATCACCCCGGCCATCGCCATGCGGTGAGACGCGATCGTGAAGCAGACACTGACCGGAAAACGGATCCTCCTGATCGTCGGCGGCGGCATCGCGGCCTATAAGTGCCTCGACCTCATCCGGCGGCTGCGCGAGCGCGGCGCCTGCGTCCGCTGCGTGATGACGGCGGCGGCCGAAGAGTTCATCACGCCGCTGTCGGTCGGCGCGCTGACCGCCGACACGGTGTTCACCGACCTGTTCGACCGGCAGGCCGAGCACGATGTGGGCCATATCAGGCTGGCCCGCGAGACCGACCTGATCGTCGTCGCGCCGGCCACCGCCGACCTGATGGCGAAGATGGCCAATGGCCTTGCCAACGACCTTGCCTCGACGGTGCTGCTGGCCGCCACCGGCCCGATCCTCGTCGCGCCGGCGATGAACCCGGCCATGTGGGACCATCCGGCCACGCGCCGGAACCGGCAGGTGCTGAGCGGCGACGGCATCGGCTTCGTCGGCCCCGATGAGGGCGAGATGGCCGAGAGCGGCGAGACCGGCACGGGCCGCATGGCCGAACCGCTCAAGATCGCCGCGGCCGTCGAACGGCTGCTCGACGGCCGGCACGGGCCGCTCGCCAGAAGGACGGTGATCGTCACCTCCGGGCCGACGCACGAGCCGATCGACCCGGTACGCTACATCGCCAACCGCTCCTCGGGCAAGCAGGGCCATGCGATCGCCGCCGCGCTCGCCGGCCTCGGCGCCACGGTCCGGCTCGTGTCCGGCCCGGTCTCGATCCCCGATCCGGCGGGCGTCGACGTCATCGCGGTCGAAAGCGCGCTTGAGATGCGCGATGCCGTGCATCGGTCGCTGCCCGCCGACGCGGCGGTCTTCGCCGCCGCCGTCGCCGACTACCGGCCCGCCAGCCAGGCGGACGACAAGATCAAGAAACGCGATGGCGGCATCGGAACGATCGCGCTGGCCGAGAACCCGGACATTCTGGCATGGGTCGGCCGGCACGAGACGAGCCGGCCCCGCCTCGTCATCGGCTTCGCCGCCGAGACGCGCGATCTGATCGCGAACGCCCGAACCAAGCTGGCCGGCAAGGGCGCGGACTATATCGTGGCCAACGACGTCTCCCACAACAGCGGCATCGGCGGCGCGGGCGGGGTGATGGGCGGCGACCGCAACCGCATCACGCTGGTCTCCGGCGACGGCGCCGAACCCTGGCCGGAGATGGACAAGGCGCAGGTCGCCGCGCGGATCGCCGATCTGGTCGCCCGGCACCTCGAAACGCCGGCCGCCTGAAGCGGGCATTGAACGGACCGTTCACGCCGGCCGGCCTCGCCCCGCCATAATGGCCGCCCTATCTGGAGGACAAAAGGAGCACGAAACCCATGTCCATCCGGCCCGTCAAGCACATCTCCGGCGCCAAACCCACGATGGAGGGCGCCGGCGTCCACCTGCATCGCGTGTTCGGCTTCGGCGATCCGTCCATGACCGATCCGTTCCTGATGATGGACGATTTCCGCAACGATTCGCCGGACAGGTACGCGGCCGGCTTTCCCTGGCATCCGCACCGGGGCATCGAGACGATCACCTATGTGCTCGCCGGCTCTGTCGAGCATGCCGACAGCCTTGGCAATGCCGGCACGCTCGGCCCCGGCTCGGTGCAGTGGATGACCGCCGGCTCGGGCATCTTGCACCAGGAAATGCCAAAGGGCGATGCGAAGGGCCGCATGCACGGCTTCCAGCTCTGGGCCAACCTGCCGGCAAGCGACAAGATGACCGCGCCGCGCTATCAGGACATTTCGGGCGCCGACATTCCCGAACTGGTCGACGATGACGGCACGCGCGTGCGCCTGATCACCGGCGCGTTCCGGGGCAAGAAAGGGCCTGTCGACGGCATCGCCGCCGATCCGCAATATCTCGACGTCACCGTGCCGCCGCTGACCCGAAAGGCGCTGCCCGTCGACACCTACCGGTCGGCCTTCGCCTACATCTTCGAAGGGTCGGGCACGTTCCGCGACGCCTCGAAACCGTTCGGCGTTCTGGTGGAAAAGGAGGTGGCCGGCGAGGAGGTGCATCTGCGCGACATGTCCGGCGATCGAACCCTGGTGGTGTTCGATACGGGCGACGAGGTGGTCGTGCAGGCGGGCGAGCGCGGCATCCGGTTCCTGCTGGTCGCCGGCAAGCCGATCAAGGAGCCGGTCGCCTGGCACGGCCCGATCGTCATGAACACGCGCGAAGAGCTGGCCCAAGCCTTCGCCGACCTGCGCACGGGCGATTTCATCCGCGAGAAGGCGCGAGTGTGAGACGGCGGCGCGAGGGGATGGCAGGCGCCAACAACACAAAAGCCGGCGAAGCGATCCCGCCGGCATTGTGACACATGAACTCAGCGGATCAGCCCGCGGGCACCCTGGTCTTGCGCAGATAGGGCAGGATCGTCTCGAACGTGCCGAACTTCGCCTTCGCCTCGTCGTCGCTGACCGTCGCCGGAATGATGACATCCTCGCCGACCGTCCAGTCGGCGGGTGTCGCCACATTGTGCCTGGCGGCCGTCTGCAAACCGTCGAGCGCGCGCAGCACCTCGGCGAAGTTGCGGCCGACATTCATCGGATAGGTCATGGACAGTTTGAGCTGCTTGTCCGGCCCGATGATGAAGACCGAGCGCACGGTGGCGCTGTCGGCCGGCGTGCGGCCATCGGGCAGATAGGCTTCGGCCGGCAGCATGTCGAACGCTTTCGAGACTTCGAGCCCGTCATCGGCGATGATCGGGAACGCCGGCTCCGCGCCGCCGGCCTTTTCGATGTCGTCCTTCCATCTGACATGGTCCTCGGCGCTGTCGACGGAGACGCCGATCACCTTCGTGCCGCGCCTTTCCCATTCATCGGCAAGTCTTGCGACGGCGCCGAACTCGGTCGTGCACACGGGCGTGAAGTCCTTGGGGTGGGAGAACAATATGGCCCAGTCCCCGCCGATCCATTCGTGCAGGGAAAGGCGTCCCTGGTCGGTCGTCACGGTCAGGTCGGGGATGGTGTCGTTGATGCGCAGTCCCATGGTCTCGGTCCTCGTCGGTTCGGGAAGGAAGGGCCTTTCGATAGGCCCGTCGCGGGCGCCGGAAAAGAGGGCGCGGCGATGCGCCGCCCCGTTCGGCAACACGATAGCCACCCATCATGGCCGGGCAAGGGCGCCGATATGCGAGCCGGGCGGGGCTCGGGAAAAACGTTGCGCCCGCCGCGCCTTTCAGGCGGCTTTTTTCGCTGTCACCTGATAGTCCTTGACCGCCTCGAAGGCGATCGCCGGGGCGCGCTCGGCCTCATAGTTCAGCGAGAACGCGTTTTCGGCCAGGAACACCGGATCGCCGTCGAGATCGCGGGCGATGGCCGCGCGCTGTTTGGTAATGAAGGCATCCAGGTCCGCCGGCGTATCAGCCGAGATCCAGCGGCAGACCGAAAAGCGCGCGCTCTCGAAATCGACCGGCAAGGCATATTCGGCATCGAGCCGCGCCTTGAGCACGTCGAGTTGCAGCGCGCCGACCACGCCGACGATCGCGGGCGAGCCATCCTCGGGCACGAAGAGCTGCACGACACCCTCCTCGGCCATCTGCGCGAGCGCCTCGGCCAGCTTCTTGCCCTTCATGGCGTCCATCAGCCGCACACGGCGCAGGATTTCGGGCGCGAAATTGGGCACGCCGCGAAACAGCAGCGCCTCGCCGTCCGTCAGCGTGTCGCCGATGCGCAGCGTGCCGTGATTGGGAATGCCGACCACATCGCCGGCAAAGGCGCTGTCGGCGGTCTGGCGCTGATGGGCGAAGAAGAATTGCGGCGCCGACAGGGTCACCGCCTTGCCGGTGCGCACGAGCCTGGCCTTCATGCCGCGCGAAAGCGTGCCAGAGCAGACCCGCGCGAAAGCGATGCGATCGCGATGGTTGGGGTCCATATTGGCCTGGATCTTGAAAACGAAGGCGGTCATGCCCTTTTCGGTCGCCTCGACCTTGCGCAGATCGGCGTCCTGCGCGCGCGGGCGCGGGGCAAACTCGGCGAGCGCGTCGATCAGGTCGCGCACGCCGAAATTGCGCAGCGCCGAGC
>NZ_CFIFWG010000054.1:0-16950 GCF_984466335.1 Roseitalea sp.
GCGCATCCTGCCCGACGCGCTCGAACTGATGCGGCGCTACGACTGGCCTGGCAATGTGCGCGAACTCGAAAACCTGATCCGGCGGCTCGCAGCGCTCTACCCGCAGGACGAGATCACCGCCGAGATCGTGGCCAGCGAATTGCGCTCCTCGGACGGCGCGCGCGCGCGCGCCGGCGATGCGAAAGGGGCGATAGCCGCCGGCGACATGACGATCGCCCAGGCGGTCGAGGCCAACATGCAGCGCTACTTCGCCTCCTTCGGCGAGGCGCTGCCGCCGCCGGGACTCTATCACCGGGTGCTAGCGGACGTGGAATACCCCCTGATCCTTGCGGCGCTGACGGCGACGCGCGGCAACCAGATCCGCGCCGCCGACGTGCTCGGGCTCAACCGCAACACGCTGCGCAAGAAGATCAAGGAGTTGGGCGTCACCGTCATCAAGGGGTAAGCCGCCGCCCGCCCAAGGACCTTGCGCGCAAACCGCGTGCGGGAGGGGTGTGCGTTGCATTATTGCCACAATATGTTGCAGAAATGCGATTGGGGGCCGCGCCGGCCCCTTCGGGCGCGAGGCGGGATCGATTCATGGTTTCGATGGAGCAGGGCGCGTCCCGCTCTTTTCTGACGCGAACCTTGGGCGGCGGGCATATCGGCCCGGCGGGCGGGATCGCCGTGGTCGCCGCCGCGCTCCTGACCGCGGGCATCTCCTTCATCATTCTGATCGGCCTGACGCCGATTCAGCCCGACAATCGGGTCACGGTCGCGGCCATCGTCGTCAACGGGCTCTTCGTGGCCGCGCTGCTGGTCCTGATCTGGCTTGAGCTGCGCAATGTCTGGCAGGCAAGGCGCGACAGGAAGGCCGCCTCCCGGCTTCATCTGCGCATCGTGACCATGTTCTCGATCGTCGCCGCCTCGCCGGCGATCGTCGTCGCCGTGGTCGCCGCCGTCACGCTCGATCTGGGCCTGGACCGCTGGTTCGAGATCCGCACCCGCACGATTGTCGACGGTTCGATCCAGGTCGCCGAATCCTACGTCAACGAGGCGGCGGTGAACCTGCGTGATTCGACCCTCAACATGGCTTTCGCGCTCGATCAGCGGCGCGCGCAGTTCAATCTGGACCGCAACGGCTTCCGCCGCTTTCTGACGCAGCAGACGCGCGGACGCGGTCTTCTGGGCGCTTCCGTCATCCGGCCCGACGGCAGCGTGATCCATTCGGCGGACATCGAGGTCGACCGCCCCTTGCCGCTTCCGCCTGCCGATGCGCTTGAAGCGGCCGCCGACGGCGCGCCCGTCATCATCCCTCCGGGCCGCACCAACCTGGTCGGCGCGATCATCCAGCTTCGAGAGATCGACAACGTGCTCCTTTACACCTTGCGCACGGTCGATGCGGGCGCGCTCGACGCGGTTCGCCTGATGCAGCAGAACCGCGCCGAATATGACAATCTGGAAGCCAATCAGGGCACGGTGCAGCTTGCGTTCGCGCTGCTCTATTTCGGCCTGACGCTGATCCTGCTTTTGTCGGCGATCTGGACCGGCATCGCGGTCGCCAACCGCATCGTCCGCCCGATCCGCCAGCTCATCAACGCCTCCGACGAGGTCGGCCGCGGCAACCTGGCCGTGCGCGTGCCCGTGCGCGCGTCCGACGGCGACATCGCCCATCTTGGCGAAACGTTCAACGGCATGCTCGGCCAGCTCAAGAGCCAGCGCGACGAGATCCTGAACGCCAAGGATGTGATCGACAAGCGCCGGCGCTTTTCCGAAGCGGTCCTGTCGGGCGTTTCGGCCGGTGTTCTGGGCGTCGATGACCGCGGCCGGATCGGCGTTGCGAACCGGTCGGCGGCGGGCATCCTCAACGGCGGCAAGCCGCTTGCGGCCGGTTCGGCGCTCAAGGACGTCGCGCCCCCGGTGCATGCCGGCTTCGTGACGGCGATCCGGTCGCGCAAGCCCGACTATCGCGCGCCGATCACCTTCACGGACCGCTCGGGTCGGGAGCGCGTTTTGAACATGCAGGTCAATTTCGACCGCCAGCCCGCCGGACAGCCCGGCGCGCACGGCCGCACCCATGTGATCACAGTGGACGATGTGTCCGATCTGGTCGACGCGCAGCGTTCGAGCGCCTGGGCGGACGTCGCCCGGCGCATCGCCCACGAGATCAAGAACCCGCTGACGCCCATCCAGCTTTCGGCCGAGCGTATCAAGCGCCGCTACGGCAAGGCGATCGACCCCCGCGACAGGGAGGTCTTCGATCAATGCACCGACACGATCATCCGGCAGGTCGGCGACATTGGCCGCATGGTCGACGAGTTCTCCTCGTTCGCCCGCATGCCCAAGCCCGTCATGGCGCGCCAGGACCTGCGCGAGACGATCCGGCAGGCCGCCTTCCTGGTCGAGGTCAGCCGCAGCGAGATCGCCGTCGAGCGCGATCTGCCCGACGGGCCGCTGCCGGTCACCTATGACGCGCGCCTGGTCGGCCAGGCCATCGGCAACGTCGTCAAGAACGCCTCCGAAGCGATCGAGGCGCGCCTTGCGGGCCATCGGAACGCCGACATTGCCGGGCACATCTTGGTGCGCGCCTACCGCACGCGCGACGGCAATGCGGTCCATGTCGAGGTGATCGACAACGGACGCGGCCTGCCAAGGCGCAACCGCACCAAATTGCTCGAACCCTATATGACCACGCGCGAAAAGGGCACCGGGCTCGGACTGGCGATCGTGCGCAAGGTCATGGAGGATCATGCCGGCGCGCTCGAACTGCACGATGCGCCGGCCGGGTTTCACGACGGCATCGGCGCCCTGGTGCGGCTGGTTTTCCCCGCGCGCGCCGAGGCGGGGCCGTCCGGGGCCGGCGATCCCGAGGAGACCGCGCCGGACGCCGGCGCGGGCAGCAACGGACATGCGGAGGCCGCTCCATGAAAGCCGATATCCTCGTCGTCGACGATGAAGACGATATCCGCGACATCGTCTCGGGCATTCTGGACGATGAGGGCCACGAGACGCGCACCGCCCATGACGGCGATTCCGCGCTCGCCGCGCTCGCCGACCGCGTTCCGCGGCTGATCTTCCTGGACATATGGTTGCAGGGCAGCCGGATGGACGGGCTCGAACTGCTCGACACCGTCCAGCAGATGCATCCGGGCCTGCCGGTGGTGATGATTTCGGGGCACGGCAACATCGAGACCGCGGTGTCGGCGATCAAGCGCGGCGCCTATGACTATATCGAAAAGCCGTTCAAGGCCGATCGCCTCGTGCTCGTCGCCGAGCGGGCGCTGGAAACCCACGCGCTCAAGCGCGAGGTGGCCGCGCTCAAGCGCCATTCGAGCGGCCATGCCGAACTGACGGGCAACTCTGCGGCCATGAACGCGCTGCGCCAGGCGATTGGCCGTGTGGCCCCGACCAACAGCCGGGTGATGATCACGGGTCCGACCGGCTGTGGCAAGGAACTGGTGGCAAGGGCCATCCATGCCGCATCGGAGCAGGCGAGCGGGCCGTTCGTCGCGCTGAACGCCGCCGCGATCACGCCCGGCCGGATGGAAATCGAACTGTTCGGCACCGAGGCCAACGGCGCCGAGCGCAAGGTCGGCGCGCTGGAACAGGCCCATGGCGGCATTCTCTATCTGGACGAAGTCGCCGACATGCCGCTCGAAACGCAGTCGAAGATCCTGCGGGTGCTCGTCGAGCAGGAGTTCGAGCGCGTGGGCGGGGTGCGGCGCGTCAGCGTCAATGTACGCATCATCTCGTCGACGGCCTTCGATCTGGAGGCCCTGATCGACCAGGGCCGCTTCCGCCGCGATCTGTACAGTCGCCTCGCGGTCGTGCCCGTGGCGGTGCCGGGCCTTGCCGACCGGCGCGAGGACATCGCCATGCTGGCCGACGCGTTCGTGCGCCAGATCAGCGGGCAGACCGGCATCAGGGCCCGCATGATCGACGGCAATGCCATGGCGGTGCTTCAGGCCCATTCCTGGCCGGGCAACATCCGGCAGTTGCGCAACACGATCGAGCGGTTGATGATCCTGACGCGCGACGAACCCGAGGACCGACCCGTCACGCCGGACATGCTGCCGACCGAACTGAGCGAGAACCTGCCCAGAGCGCCCACGGCCGATGACACGCACATCATGTCCTTGCCGCTGCGCGAGGCGCGCGAACGGTTCGAGCGCGAATATCTGCTTGCCCAGATCGCGCGTTTTGGCGGAAACATCTCGCGCACGGCCGAATTCATTGGTATGGAGCGCTCCGCCCTGCACCGGAAACTGAAGTCCCTCGGAGTGTGATCGTCCATGCGCGTCATCATCTGCGGAGCCGGCCAGGTTGGCTTCGGCATCGCCGAGCGGCTGGCCTCCGAGGACAATGACGTCTCGGTGATCGACACCTCGCCCGACCTGATCGGGCGCGTCCGCGACACGCTCGACGTGCGCGGCATCGTCGGCCACGGCAGCCACCCGGACGTGCTCGCCGCCGCCGGCGCGGACCAGGCCGAGATGATCATCGCGGTCACGCTGTACGACGAGGTCAACATGACCGCCTGCCAGGTGGCGCACTCGCTGTTCGAGGTGCCCACCAAGATCGCCCGTGTGCGCGCGCAATCCTATCTGGGTGCCCATTTCGGCGATCTGTTCGCGCGCGAACACTTGCCGATCGACGTCATCATCTCGCCCGAAAAGGAAGTCGGCCAGGTCGTCCTCAAGCGCATCGCTTTGCCCGGTGCCACCGACGTCGTCCAGTTCGCCGACGACACCGTGACGATGATGGCGATCGAGTGCCGCGAGGACTGCCCGGTCATCAACACGCCGCTGAGCCAGTTGACCGATCTGTTTCCCGATCTGGGCGCGACCGTCGTCGGCGTCTGGCGCAACGAGAAGCTGTTCGTGCCGCACTCGGCCGACCAGCTTCTGGCCGAGGATCTGGTCTATGTCGTCTCCAACCGCGAGCAGGTCCGGCGCACCCTGTCGCTGTTCGGCCACGAGGAGACCGAGGCGCGCCGTCTCGTCATCGCCGGCGGGGGCAATATCGGCCACTTCGTGGCCACCGAACTGGAACGTGAAGGCGCGCGCATCAACGTCAAGATCATCGAGCACAATCGGGGACGCGCCGTCGCGGTCGCCGACACGCTGCGCCGGACGATCGTGCTGCACGGCAGCGCGCTCGACCAGCAGATCCTTTATGAGGCAGACATTCAGGATGCCGAACTGATGGTGACGCTGACCAACGACGATCAGGTCAACGTGCTGTCGGCGGTCATGGCCAGCAAGCTCGGCTGCGCTGCCACGATGGCTCTGATCAACGATCTGGGCTATCAGTCCTTCACCGCCACCTTGGGGATCGATGCGCACATAAATCCGCGCGCGGTGACGATCTCGCGCGTGCTCCAGCACATGCGGCGCGGCCGCATCCGCCAAGTTCATTCGGTTCAGAAGGGGCAGGCCGAGGTGCTGGAGGCCGAGGCGCTCGAAACCTCGCCGCTGGTCGGCCGCCCGCTGCGTGAACTGGACCTGCCCGAGGACATCCGGATCGGGGCGATCTATCGCGACGGCGCGGTGGTGCGGCCCGACGGCGAAACGCGCATCAAGGCGCGCGACCGCGTGGTGATCTTCGCCAAGACCTCGGCGGTCAAGCAGGTCGAGCAACTGTTCCGCGTCAGCCTTCAGTTCTTCTGAGGGCGGCTTGGCGCAGGAAAGGAATTGGCGCAAGAAAGGAAAGGGCCTCCATGTCTCGCATCGCCTATGTCAACGGCCGCTATGTGCCGCACGCTGCGGCCAGCGTGCATGTGGAGGATCGCGGCTACCAGTTCTCGGACGGCGTCTATGAGGTATGCGAGGTTTCGGGCGGCTTCATCATCGACCGGACGCGCCATCTGGACCGCCTCGACCGGTCCCTGGGCGAAGTGTCGATCGGCTGGCCCGTCCACCGCGGCGCGCTCGGGCGGATCATGGTCGAGGTGGCGGCGCGCAACCGCGTCCGGGACGGGCTCGTCTATGTTCAGGTCACGCGCGGCGTCGCCCCGCGCGATCACCCTTTCCCGCCCCCGCACACTCCGCCGGCTCTGGTCGTCACCGCCCGGCGCGGCGATCCGGCCGCCTTCGCCTTGAAGGTCGAAAACGGCGTCGCCGTCATCACCCTTCCCGACAATCGCTGGGATCGCGTGGACATCAAGACGATCGGCCTTTTGCCCAACGTGCTGGCGCGCCAGCAGGCGCGCGAGGCCGGCGCCGCCGAAGCCTGGCTGGTCGCCGCCGACGGCACGGTCACCGAGGGCGCGGCGACCAGCGCCTGGATCGTCACCGGCGACAATGTTCTGGTCACCCGCCCCGCCGATCACGGAATCCTGCGCGGGGTGACGCGCGCCACCGCGCTCGGGGCGGCGGCCGAACTGGGCCTTGCCGTCGAGGAGCGCGCCTTTGGCGTCGACGAGGCGAAGGCGGCGCGCGAGGCGTTCATGACCTCGGCCACCTCGCGGATCATGCCGGTCGTGCGCATCGACGGAACCCCGGTCGCCAACGGATATCCGGGCGAAACGGCGCGGCGGCTTGGGGAAGCCTTTTTCCGCAGTGCCGAAAAAATCGCGGTGCGGGGATCGCTTACCCTTGAAAAGCTGTGATCTTTTGGCACATTCGGCAAACGAGCAACAAGACCGACGCAATTCGCACCAGAATCAGTCGCCTTCATCGAAAGCCGAACGGCCGGACGGGCCAGTAAATAGTCAAGACGCACCAAGGCGAGGCAATAATAATGGCGGAGAGGTCCCAGAACCTTCAAGACCAGTTTCTCAACGCGGTCAGAAAGCAGAAGGTCCCGCTGACGATCTTCCTGGTCAATGGTGTGAAGTTGACCGGTGTCGTCACCTCGTTCGACAATTTCTGCGTGCTGCTGCGCCGCGACGGCAGCGCGCAACTGGTCTACAAACACGCCATCTCAACCGTCATGCCGAGCCAGCCGGTTCATCTGTTCGACGGTGAAGGCGCAAGCCAGAAACCCGATTGACCGCGTTCGGGCCAGACCACAAGGGGCCCAGGCAGGGCCGCTCCGGCGGGGTCGACCGGCTTGCCGCGCCGATGCGCGCCGTCGTGATCGCGCCCGATCTTGCCAGGCGGCAGGATGGTGCGGGCGAGGAGCCAGGCACCTTGCGCATTGCGGCGGAACGGCTGCGCGAGGCGGTCGGGCTGGCCCTGGCCATTGATCTTGAGGTGGTGCACGAGGCGGTCGTGCCGGTCGCACGGCCCGTGCCCGCCACGCTGATCGGTTCGGGCAAGGTGGAGGAACTGGCCAGCCTCATCGCGGCCCACCAGGGGGGCCTGGTCGTGGTCGACCACGCCTTGACCCCGGTGCAGCAGCGCAACCTTGAAAAGGCGTGGAAGGCCAAGGTGCTCGACCGCACCGGTCTGATTCTGGAAATCTTCGGCCGCCGGGCGCGCACGAAGGAAGGCACGCTTCAGGTCGACCTGGCGCACCTGAACTATCAGCGGGGTCGGCTGGTCAGGTCATGGACGCACCTTGAGCGTCAGCGCGGCGGCGCGGGGTTCATGGGCGGACCCGGCGAAACCCAGATCGAGGCCGACCGGCGCATTTTGCGCGACAGGATCAAGCGCCTGGAGGGCGAACTCGAACAGGTGCGGCGCACCCGCGCGCTGCACCGGGCCAAGCGCAAGAAGGTGCCGCTGCCGGTCGTCGCTCTGGTCGGCTACACCAATGCGGGCAAGTCGACCCTGTTCAACCGCCTGACCGGCGCACAGGTTATGGCCGAGGACATGCTGTTCGCCACGCTCGACCCGACCCTGCGGCGGGTGCGGCTGCCGGGCGGCACGCAAGTGATCGTGTCGGACACGGTCGGCTTCATCTCCGACCTGCCGACCCATCTGGTCGCCGCCTTCCGCGCGACGCTGGAAGAAGTCGAGGAAGCCGATCTCATCGTCCATGTGCATGATGCGTCCGATCCGCAGGCCGCCGCGCAAACCGCCGATGTGCGCGCGGTGCTGGCCGATCTCGGCGTTGCGCCCGACGATGACCATGTGATCGAGGGGCACAACAAGATCGACGCGATGGACGGTTCCGGCCGCGCGGCGCTGGCCGGCCGGCTCACGGGCCGGGGCGAGGTGGCCCTGTCGGCGCTCACCGGCGAAGGGGTCGACACGCTGCTCACCGAAGTCGAAGCGCGGATCGCCGGCAAGCTCGTCACGCGGCGTTTCGTGGTGCAGCCGGGCCGCTACGGGGACGTCGCCTGGCTCTATGAGAACGCCGTCATCCGGGACCGGCAGGATCGCGACGACGGCAACATCGTCGTCACCGTTCAAATGTCGAACGAAACGGCCACCGCGTTCGACCGGCGCGCCCGCATGGCGCCGGCGGAAACCGGCTAGTTGCCTGAAGCCTTTTCCTCGGCCTTGACGGCGCTCCAGATCGCATCCATCTCGTCAAGCGTCGCCGCATCGACGGATGTGCCCCTTGCCGCGAGCCGCCGTTCGATGGCGCGGAAGCGGCGCGCGAACTTGGCATTGGCTCCGGCCAGCGCCGCTTCGGGCTCGATATCGAGATGCCGGCCCAGATTGACGAGCGCGAACAGCACGTCGCCATATTCCTCGCCGATACGCGCCGGGTCGGCGTCCGCCACCGTCTCGGCCAGCTCGTCGATCTCCTCGCCGATCTTGGCCAGGATCGGCGGGGCGGTGTCCCAGTCGAAACCGACGGTCGCGGCGCGCTTTTGCAGCTTCAGAGCGCGGACCAGCGCGGGCAGGGCGCGGGGCACGTCATCGAGCAGGGAAGGGGCCTTGTCCTGTCCGCCAGCGCCCGCGGCCCGGCGGGCGGCGGCCCGTTCGGCCTTTTCGGCGGTCTTGATCTTCTCCCACATGCCCTTGGCGAGCTTTTTGCCATGCGCGGCCTCCTCGCCGAACACGTGCGGATGCCGGCGAATCATCTTGCGCGTGACCGCGCGGACCACGTCGCCGAAATCGAAATGGCCCGCTTCCTCGGCCATCCGCGCGTGATAGACCACCTGCAAGAGCAGATCGCCCAACTCGTCGGCCAGATCGACCATGTCGCCGCGCTCGATGGCGTCGGCCACCTCATAGGCTTCCTCGACCGTATAGGGCGCAATCGTCGCAAATGTCTGCTCGGCGTCCCACGGGCATCCGGTGTCCGGGTCGCGCAGGCGGGCCATGACCTCGATCAGACGGCCGATGTCGCGGGAGGGTTCCATCGGCCGACCCTGCGGTCGCCGGATCGAACTGTCATGCCGGCAGCGTGCGAACCGGCCGCTTTTGCACAGCAAATGCGCCAAGCGCCATGGGCGCACACAAATGTCGCATAAGATGGATTATGGAACTGATGGATGCCTGATCAAAGACCGAGCACCTTCTTCACTGAACCGGCTTCACTGAACGACCAGTCGATCGGATTGTTTTCGATGAGGAACATGACCGAGTTGTCCGGCGTGAAGCCGATCTGGCCGAGACGATGGCGGACGTCCTTATAGAGCGCTTCTTTTTGGTCGTCGCTGCGACCGGCCAGCAACGCGATCTCGATCACGATGGTCGCGCTGGGGTCACGGTCACCCAAGAATGTGGGGTGAAAGATCATGTCATCGGGCGCATAGCGGTCAACCAAGCAAAAGAAATCATCGGGGTTCACGCCACAGGTTTCGACCAGGCTGGCGTGCAGCTGATCATTGATGGCGTGGCATGTTTCAACTGGCAGCGCCGCCGGTACGTGAAGCTTGTTGAATGGCATGTGCAGTTCCCTTGGTCAGTTGGCGGGCCGTTACATTATGGCTTGGGCCCAAGCAGACGGATCAGCATGTGTCGCTCGTGATCCTGGCCGCCAAAGAAGATTGCCAGAATGCGCACCGTTCGACGGTCTTCGTCGAGATCGAACCAGTAGATCGCCCGGTTGATGGTGACGCAGCGCTGGCCCGGCGCCAGGTCCGCGCGCAAGGTGCCGCGATACGGTGCGGCGGCGATTGTCCGGGCGGCTTGGAGGATGCCTTCTATACGCCGTTCGGCATGGTCGAACGCCTCGGCATGCACCTCGCCAAATGCGCTGTAGGCGCCAAAGAGATGATCGAAAACCAGTTCCAGATCGCGCAATGCGTCGTCGGCGAACTCAGTCTCCCAGGCCATAATCGCGCCGCTTGCGATCCGTCATGGCCTGAACGCGGTCCGCCATTTCATCACCGGTCACAAAACGGCCGCTGCGGCGGCTTTCCACAAGCGCAATGAGCGCCTCGGTCTCGGCTTTTTCCGCCAGGGTTTTTTCCCGAAGCAGTTCGAGACCTTGCTGAACGACAGCGCTCACACTCTGATAGCGGCCCTCGTCAACCAGCGCACGCGCGAACGCATCCTGCTGGTCGCTCAATGATATGGACGATTTGACGGTCATAGAACCTCCGCGCATACGGTACGACCTGGTAGCACCCAGGTCAATGGCTGCCGCGTGGAGAAGTACGCCGATCAGCCCTCAGGCCGCACCGCGATCACGGTCGCGCCCACCGCCGCCGCAAGCGCCTTGGGATCGACGCGGAACACGCTGTCCGGCCGTCCCGCCGCCGCCCAGACCGCATCGAACGTCAGCAGTGTTTCGTCCATGAAGACCGGCACCGGCGCCAGATGGCCGATCGGCGCGACGCCGCCAATGGCAAAGCCGGTTTCGTCGCGCACGCGCTTGCCGTCGCATCGCTTGAGCTTCGCGCCGTAAACCTCTGCAATGTAAGTCAGATCGGCATTGTGCCTGCCCGAGACGAGCAGCAGGACGAGCGCGCCGGTCGCAGCATCCTCGAACACCAGCGACTTGACGATCTGCGCCACGTCGCAGCCGCATGCCGCCGCCGCTTCCTCGGCGGTGCGCGTCGATCGGTCCATGACCTTGATCTCGATCGCAAGGCAGAGCGCTTCGGCCGCATCTTCGACCCGTGCCATGGACGAGCCCGGCCGGGGTGCCGTCGGGTCGTTCATCCTGCCTCCAGTTCGAGTTCGATGACCTGGCCGTCGAAGCATGGCTCGACATGGTCGGGCGTTTCGGCGCGCACCCTATCGTAGTCCAGCGGAATGTGCATATGCGTCAGGAATGCGCGACGGGGCTTGAGTTCGGCGATCACGGCCAGCGACTGCGCCAGCGACATGTGGCTGGGGTGCTCGCGATATTGCAGCGCATCGACGATCAGCACATCGAGATCGCGCATCCTTGCCAGCGTCGCCTCGGGAAAGGCGGATACGTCCGGGCAATAGGCCAGATCGCCGATTCGGAAGCCGAGCGAATGGATCGAACCGTGCTCCTGATAGAGCGGCGTGAAGGTCAGCGGACCGCCCTGCCCCTCCACCATGAACGGCGTTTCGGCATCGATCCGGCGGTCGATCAGGATCGGTGGATAGGCGCTGCCCTCGGGCGTCGCAAAGCAGTAGCCGAACGCCTCGTGCAGCCGGTGGGAGGTGGCCGCGTCCGCGTGGACGGGGATCATCTGGCCCTGCGCGAACACGAAGGTGCGCACATCGTCGATGCCGTGAATATGGTCAGCATGGGCATGGGTGTAGACGATCGCGTCGATCTGGCGGACGTCGGCCATCAGCATCTGGGCGCGGAAATCGGGACCGGTGTCGACGACCACGCTGGTCGCGCCGGCGCGGTTGACGCGCTCGACCAGGATCGAGGCGCGCATGCGCCGGTTCCTGGGATTGTGCGGATTGCAATCGCCCCAGTCGCCGTTGGGCCGCGGCGCGCCCGGCGACGAGCCGCAGCCCAGGATCGTCACGCGCAGCGTGTCGCCGCCGTCAGCGGTCATGGCGCGGCACCTTGGCAAAGAGCCTGTAGAAGTTCTCGGTCGTCCGCGCCGCGAACGCCTCCGGCGGTTCGCCCAGATGGTCGGCAAGCGCGGCCGCCGTGTGCGCCACATGGGCCGGCTCGTTGCGCTGGCCGCGATGCGGGGGCGGCGCCAGATAGGGCGCATCGGTCTCGACGAGAATCCGGTCGCGTGGCAGATCGCGGGCGATGTCGCGCAGCTCCCCGGAGCGCTTGAAGGCGGCAATGCCGGAGAACGACACATAGCCGCCGAGCGCCACGCCGGTCTCGGCCAGCTTGCGGCCCGAGGAAAAGCAGTGCAGCACGAAGGGGAAGGCCCCCTTCCCCTCGGTCTCCCCGGTCAGGATCGCCGCCATGTCGTCGTCGGCGGCGCGCGCATGGATGACGAGCGGCAGCCCGGTCCGGCGCGCGGCCGCGATGTGCCGGCGAAAGCCCTCGGCCTGTGCCTTGCGCGGTGCGTTGTCATAGTGATAGTCGAGCCCCGCCTCGCCGATGGCCACCACCTTGGGATGCTCGGCCAGGCGCGCAAGGTCGTCCGCCTCTATGTCCAGTTCGGTGTCGGCATGGTGGGGATGGGTGCCGACCGAGCAGAAGACGTCCTCGAAACGCTCGGCGACCGGCGCGATGCGCTCGGCGAACTGGCGCACCCGCGTCGAGATCGTGACCATGCGCACCAGCCCGGCCGCGCGGGCGCGCTGCACCACCGCGTCCAGGTCCGGCGCGAACGTGTCGAAATCCAGATGGCAATGGCTGTCGACGAGGGTCGGCATCGCGCGCCCTACCCCTCCCCGTCCGCTTCCACATAGCGCGGAAAGACGCCCTGCGGCACGGGCAGCGGCGTGCCCGGCGCCAGCGACGCGTCCAGATCGGCGAAGGCGCGCCTGTCTCCGGGCACGGCGACCAGATCGAGCAGCCTGGCCGAGGCGTCCGGCATGAAGGGCTGGGTCAGGATCGCCACGCGGCGCACGGTCTCGGCCATGGTGTAGAGCACGGCCCGCATGCGCTCGGGGTCGGTCTTGCGCAGCGTCCAGGGGGCCTGGGCGTCGATATAGCGGTCGGCCCTGGCGACGACGGCGAAGACGGCTTCGAGCGCCTTGTGCACCGCCTGCTCGGCCACCGCCTCGCGGGCCGCCGCAAGCGCGGTGCCCGCCGCGCCGATCAGCGCCGCGTCCGCCTCGGCCAGTTCGCCATAAGCGGGCACCTTGCCGTCGCAGTTCCTGGCGATCATCGACAGGGATCGCTGCGCCAGATTGCCAAGGCCGTTGGCGAGATCGGCATTGGTGCGCGCGACGATCGCCTCGTGGCTGTAATTGCCGTCATTGCCGAAGGGCACCTCGCGCATGAAGAAATAGCGCATCCGGTCGACGCCGTAATGGTCGGCGAGTTCGAACGGGTCGACGACATTGCCGACCGATTTCGACATCTTCTCGCCCCTGTTGAACAAAAAGCCGTGCCCGAACACGCGCCCCGGCAGCGGCAGGCCCGCCGACATCAGGAAGGCCGGCCAGTAGATGGCGTGAAAGCGGGTGATGTCCTTGCCGATCACGTGCACGTCGGCGGGCCAGAAGCGGTTGCGCGCGTGCTCGTCCGGCCAGCCTGTGGCCGTCAGATAGTTGGTCAGCGCGTCGATCCACACATACATGACGTGCCGTTCGTCGCCGGGCACCGGCACGCCCCAGTTAAAGGTCGTGCGCGAGACCGACAGGTCCTTCAGGCCGCGCTCGACGAAGGCGACGATCTCGTTGCGGCGCGTGTCCGGCCCGATGAAGCCGGGCTGGCGGTCATAAAGGTCGAGCAGCCTGTCCCGATAGGCCGACAGGCGGAAGAAATAGCTCTCCTCCTCCATCCACTCGACCGGCGTGCCCTGCGGTCCGTAGCGCACGCCGTCATCGCGCATCTCGGTCTCGTCCTCGTCGTAATAGGCTTCCTCGCGCACCGAGTACCAGCCGGCGTAGGAATCCTTGTAGATGTCGCCATTGGCGGCCATCCGCTCCCAGATCGCCTGGCAGGCGCGCCTGTGGCGCTCCTCGGTCGTGCGGATGAAATCGTCGTTGGAGCCCGACATCGCCCTTGTCATCGCCTCGAAGCGGGCCGCGTTGCGGTCGGCCAGTTCGCGCACGGGCACACCCTCTTCGCGCGCGGTCTGGAGCATCTTGATGCCGTGCTCGTCCGTGCCGGTCAGGAAGAAGACATCCCTGCCGTCGAGCCGCTGGAAGCGGGCGAGCGCGTCGGTGACGATGAACTCATAGGCGTGACCGATATGCGGCTTGCCGTTGGGATAGGAGATGGCCGTCGTGATGTAGAATGTGTCGCTCATTGGACGCGGGACTCATTTTGACGTGATGAAAATGGCGGTCGATACGGCAAGCAACGCAAGGGCCAAGCGATAAAGGGACAGGGCCGAAGAACGGGTGTGCGCGTCCGGTCGAGGGCTTTGAGGCGGCGGGGCGCCGCCGTCGCGCACGTCCGCTCCGACCATTTCCATCCCATCAATGGGCCCCGACACCGAGCTTGCTGAACGCCATGCGTGGATATGGCGGTGCTGTAGCGGATTTGGACCGGATTTCAAACCGTTGCGGGCATGCTTTTTGCGGCCCGGTCAGCCGGCGTGCATCAGGGCATGCACGCGCTGGCCGGCCACCAGGAATTCCTGCTTCCGGTCCAGCCCGAACGCGTCGGCCTCGGCGAAGCGGCGCGACAGATCGGCCGCAAATGCGGCGATGCGGTCGGCACGCCGCAGATCGCCGGCGCGCGCCGCCTCGCGCGCCCGCGCCTTCAGCGCGTCGGCCATCATCTCGCGCAGCAACCCGTTTTGCGTGTCGTGTCCGCGCGCGCCGGCGACGTCGGCCAGCGTGTGCGCAAGTTGCGTTTCAAAGCGCGGCGCGGCCAGCAGCCGGTCCAGGCCGTCGCGCAATTCGCCGCCGCCGAACAGGGCCAGCGTCAGCGCCTGTCGCGGCCGGCCCGCCGCAAGCGCGGCGACGGTTTCGACATCGCCGTCGGCGACCGCGCCGCCGCCGACCCTGCGCACCACCTGGGCGACCGCGGCGTCGTCGAGAGGGTCGAACCGGACCCTCTGACAGCGCGACCGGATCGTCGCCAGCAAACCTCCGGCCCCATGGGAGATTAGCAAGAACAACGTGTTGTGCGGCGGTTCCTCAAGCGTTTTCAGAAGCGCGTTGGCCGCCGGACGCTGCATGTCGCCCACCGGGTCGACGAGGACGATGCGCGGCTGATCCGCGCTCGCCGTCATCGACAGGAAATGCTGCACGCGCCGCACCTCGTCGATGGTGATCACGGTCTTGAACCCGGTGCCGGTCGCAGCGCGCGGCCGCGCCAGGTGCACGAGGTTCGGATGGGCGCCCCGGGCGATCTGCCGATGGGCCGGCGATCGCGGGTCGGGCGCGGGCAGCATGTCCGCGACCGGTGCCGGACCCGACACGAGCGCATTGGCCAGATGGAACGCGACGGTCGCCTTGCCGATGCCGTGCTGACCGTCCAGCAGGATCGCATGGTGCCCCGCGCGCACGATGGCCAGCATGTGGGCGCATGCGCGATCATGGCCAACCCTTTGCGTCGATGCGCAAGGCGGCGCGACGCCGTCAAGGGCGTCGTGATAGCCGGGCCAGCCGTCCGTGTCGGGCGTCATGGATCGGTCCTTTCCGGCGGGGTCCGCAAGGTCGGCGCGACCACGGCCCAGACCGCCGCGGCCACCCGGTCGGGATCGCCGCCGGCATCGATCAGGCGGCATCGCTCCGGCTCGGCCTCGGCAATGGCTTGGAAAGCCTTCCTGCGTTCTTCATGGATGGCGGCGGTCTCCTTCTCGAACCGGTCTTGCGGCCTGTCGTGCGGGCGGCGCGCATTGGCCCGCCGCAGACCGGTTTGCGGATCGAGATCGAGGATGATCGTCAGGTCGGGCACCGTGCCGTGGATCGCCACGCGCTCCAGCGAGGCCACGAACCCCGGATCGAGATTGCCGCTCGTGCCCTGATAGACGCGGGTCGAATCCATGAAGCGGTCGACCAGCACGATCTGTGCGCGTTCGAGCGCGGGCCTGATCACCTGCTCGACATGATCGTTGCGCGCGGCGGCAAAAAGCAGCGCCTCCATGGCCGGCCCGAAGCTCTCGACGGCGGCCTGGTCGAGAAGCACATGGCGCACGGCCTCGGCGCCGGGCGTGCCGCCGGGCTCCCGCGAGACGGTGACCCGATGGCCGCGCCCGCGTAGCCTTTCGGCGAGCAGGGCGATCTGGGTCGACTTTCCGACCCCCTCCCCGCCCTCGAACGTGATGAAACGGCCGCGACCGGCGCCGACTTCCCTGGCGGGGGGCGACTGGTGGGTGGCGCTCACCTGTCGATCCAGCCAAGCGCGAGTTCCATCAGCGCGTCGAGCGCCTGACGGTGGACGGGGCCGCGCGCCACCGCCTCGGCCGCTACGAGCGGGGCGACATGCGCCAGCGTGTCGCCGAAGTAGATGTGCAGCGAGGCGATCGCATCGCCCTGCGCGACCGGCGCGGGCACGGGACCGTCGAAGACGATCCTCGCCCGCAGGCTGCTCCGGCCGGTGAGCGGCATGAGCACGGTCAGCGGCTCGACCAGCCGCACGGGGGCGGTGGCCGTCTCTCCGCCGTAAAGACGCACCGCGCCGACCCGCTCGCCGGTCTTAAACAGGCTGTGGGGCTCGAAGGCGCGCATGCCCCAGTCGAGCATCTTGCGCGCCTCCTCGGCACGCATGCGTTCGGACTCAAGCCCGCCCATGGCAACGATCAGACGGCGCCCGTCGCGCGCGACGGAGCCGACGATGGCGTAGCCCGATGCCTCCGTGAAACCGGTCTTCATGCCGTCGGCGCCGATCTCCATGGCCAGCAGCGGGTTGCGGTTGCGCTGGCGGATGCCGTTCCAGGTGAATTCGCCCTGGCCGTAATAGCGATAATAGTCCGGATAGGTGCGCTGGATATGCAGCGCCAGCGTGACCAGATCGCGCATGGTCACATGCTGCCCCTCGGCCGGAAGGCCGGTCGCGTTCGCGAAGGTCGATCCGGTCAGGCCCAACTCCCGCGCGCGCTCGTTCATCAGTTGCGCGAAGGCGGCCTCCGATCCGGCGATGCCCTCGGCGATGACGATACAACCATCATTGGCCGACTGGACGATGACGCCCCGGATCAGATCCTCAAGCCGGATC
>NZ_CFIFWG010000055.1:0-16308 GCF_984466335.1 Roseitalea sp.
TCTGAAGTTCGCTTCGTTACGCAGCATGCTCCGTACGAACTTCAGATTCGATCAGCCGATCATGGCCTGACGGTCGTAGGCCGTCTTGGCCGCCTGCTCCTCGGTGGCCTTGCGGGCTGCGCGCACGTCGAGCTTTTCGGCCTTTTGGAGTTCGGCCTCCGCCTCCATAAGGGCCGCCTCGGCCTGTTCCTTCTGCATCTGAAGGTCGCTGATTGAGTCGAACAGATTGTCGCGGCGGGTGCGCGCGGCCTTGGCGAAGGTCGGGTAGGCGAAATGGCCGATATCGTCTATCCCGCTCTTCCTTTCTTCATTGGCGATCTGCATATCGAGTTCGGAGGCCATGCGCTCGAACTCGGCGATCATGGTTTCCAGCTGGTTCACTTGCCGGTGCCTTTCGGTTACCTGGAATTGCTTGACCCTTATGAGGCTGTTCTTCGGCTTCATTGCGCAATACTCCAAACCAAAAAGCGGGTCTCTGCCCGGTCTCGCCGGACGCAACGGCCCCAACGGCTTCACGGAAGCCCGAAGGTCGGTAACACTTCGTTTACGTCCTGCATTAATGATAGGAGGCAACCTTTAAGGGCCGGTAAACCGACATGCCGTTGTCGCGCTGCTCGGGGGTGGCTGGTGGAGGATTGTGGAATCCAATGATTGGGTTAGCCGGACTTCCTGATGAGTCGATTCAGGTTTCGGGCGCAAAAATATGTGGAAATCAAACGTTTCCAGGCGGTGATTAACCCGCAGTCTGACCTTGCCAGCCCGAATCAGGATTTGTTAACCATTTGGGTGCAGGCTGATTTGCGCGGTTGTGGGCAAGCCGGGACGGGCCACCGCACGCTTTGGAACTCGTCAAGGGGATAAAGATGCGTGTATTGCTGATCGAGGATGACAGTGCGATCGCACAGAGCATCGAGTTGATGCTGAAATCCGAGAGCTTCAATGTCTACACGACCGATCTGGGAGAGGAAGGCGTCGACCTCGGCAAGCTCTATGACTACGATATCATTCTTCTCGACCTCAACCTTCCGGACATGTCGGGTTATGAAGTGCTTCGCACGTTGCGCCTGTCCAAGGTCAAGACGCCGATCCTGATCCTTTCGGGCATGGCCGGCATTGAGGACAAGGTGCGCGGCCTGGGCTTTGGCGCCGACGACTACATGACCAAGCCGTTCCACAAGGACGAACTCGTCGCCCGCATCCATGCAATCGTCCGTCGCTCCAAGGGCCATGCGCAATCGGTCATCACCACCGGCGACCTGATCGTCAATCTGGACGCCAAGACCGTCGAGGTGGGCGGCCAGCGCGTGCATCTGACCGGCAAGGAATATCAGATGCTGGAGCTGCTATCGCTGCGCAAGGGGACGACGCTGACCAAGGAGATGTTCCTCAACCACCTCTATGGCGGCATGGACGAGCCGGAACTGAAGATCATCGACGTCTTCATCTGCAAGCTGCGCAAGAAGCTCGATGCCGCCTCGGGCGGGGTCAACTATATCGAGACCGTGTGGGGTCGGGGCTATGTGCTGCGCGATCCCGATCCGGTCACGATGGCCGAAACGGCCTGACCGAAAGCGACCCGAAAGGGCGGCCGAAGCCCGGCTGTGCCGCATATCGGGTTCTTCGTGCTCGCGGAAGAAGCCTTGCGTTCGCTCTCGCGCGCGCCTTTCGTATGCCGGCTTGGCCGGCCGTGCGCTCAGGCGGCTTTGGTGATCTGCTCGAAGCGGGTCAGAAGCTGCGTGCGGTCAAACGGCTTGAGCAGATAGTCGTCCGCGCCGGCCCGCTTGGCCTTGGTCATCTGTACCAGATCCATCTCGATCATGGCCACGACGATGACGGGCGTCACCTCGGCCTCGATCGCGCGCACGGCGCGCAGGAAGTCGATCAGGTCCATGTCGGCGGGATTGACCTCGACGATGATCGTATCGGGCATCTCCGCCTTGATCATGCCAAGGGCCTCGGCGGCCGTGGCGGCCTCGGCGACGAAACGGTCTTCCACGGTCAGGATCCGCTTGGCCACCTTGCGGACCACGGCGGACTTCTCAACGATCATGCAGCGTGACATGTTCACCCCCGATGCACTGTTCCGCAGGGGCTCTAGCATCACGGATTTGCCATGCGCTTAAGCGGCTTGGTTTATGCCGTGATAACGGTTTCGGCCGTATTTGACCGAAGCGGAGGGTGAAGCGCCGCCGCGCTCAGCGCGCGGTATAGACGATCGCCTCGTCGGTCATGTCCGCGCTTACGTCCATGCCCGCCTCGCCGGCCAGCAGCAGCGTGTAGTAGAGCTGTACCGAATGAGCGTCGACCGGTTCGGCGTCGAACCGGCCATCGAGGAAATCGGCGAACTTCTGCGGGACCCGCATCATCCGCCCTGCCGCCCGCAGCGTGAACACCGGCGCGGCGGCGCCGGTGTCGATCGCGCAATCCAGCGTGCCGCCGCGTGGGATCGATGCGTTGGCCACCAGAACGAGGTTGAGCAGCAGCTTGACCTGGTTCTTCGGCAGGAACACCCGTTCGCCTTGCCAGTCGAAATCGGCCTTCTCGCCCTTCATGTAGGAGCGCGCGACCGCCTGCGCGTCGCCAAGGTCGATTTCCACGCCGGCCGATCCGGCCGCGCCGAAGGCGATCCGGGCGAACTGCAGCCGGGCGGAGGCGCTCGCCGCGCTGGTCCGGATCAGCGCCATCGCATCCTCGTCCGCGCCGCCGTCCTCAAGCAGTTCGAGCCCGTTGTTGATGGCGCCGACCGGCGAGATGATGTCGTGGCACACGCGGCTGCACAAAAGCGCCGCCAGTTCGGATGCGGACAGGTGGTTCAGGTGCTGCATGGAGTTTCCCGGATGACGTTGGCTCGAATCATGGCCTGTTCACGGCCTCTGGCGTGATGGATTTGAAGTTCCTATCCTTGTTTCAGCGAACCCGTCATGGGAACTTAAAATCCGAAAACCGCAATAGATACAATAATTTATCTGGTATTCTTATCGAATCCGAAGTGCGCGCCGAGCCTGCTTCCAGCCCAACGAACCTCAGATTGCGGACACTAGCAGGCGTTTGCTTAACAAAGCGGAAACCACGATTGCATAAAATCGGACCAATCTTCGCGGTTTGCCCGCCGAACGCCCGCTTCGGCGGCGAAGGTGGGGCAGGGATGACACGGGAGCACGATATGCAAGCGACGGTCGACCACTTCAACCGAGCGTGTGAAACCGCCCGCGGCGCGCTGCCGGCCCTTGTCGCGCTCGCGCTGACCGCTCTCATCGTCATGGCCGGTCCGGCGCGTGCGCAGGACGCGCAGCCGCAACCCGACCCTTACGGCCTTGAGGAAGTGATCGCGGCGGGCCACGACTTTTTCGGCTCGACGTCCGGGGCGATCGCCTCGGCCATCGAGCGGGCGTTCGCGCTCTACGGCCTGCCCAACGGCTACATTCTGGGCCAGGAGGCGGGCGGCGCGTTCGTCGGAGGCGTGAGCTTCGGCGAGGGCACGCTCTATACCAAGAATGCGGGCGACCACATGGTCTTCTGGCAGGGCCCCTCGATCGGGTGGGACTTTGGCGGCGAGGGCGCGCGGACCATGATGCTCGTCTACAACCTGCCCGCCGTCGAAAGCCTTCACGGCCGCTATGGCGGGGTTGCCGGATCGGCCTATCTGGTCGCGGGCGTGGGCATGCACGTGCTCAAGCGCAACAATGTGCTGCTGGTTCCGGTGCGCACCGGCGTCGGCGCGCGGCTCGGCGTGTCGGTCGGCTATCTGAAGCTGACCCCGAGACCGACCTGGAACCCGTTCTGAGCCCGGCCTGAACCGGCGCAGGGAAACCTGTCGTCCGGCCCACTTCTTTATTGTCACGGCGATCCGTGGCAGATGAGCCCATGTTCATGCGCCTCGCACACGGGAACGGCCATTGATCGAAGCGGGCCTTTACATCGCCGCGGGCTTTCTGGGCGCGGTCCTGATCGCGATGATCGTCGCACCGACGATCTGGCGCCGCGCGGTCTATCTGACGCGCCGGCGGATCGAGGAAGCGGTGCCGCTGACGGTGAGCGAGTTGCAGGCGGATAAGGACCGGCTTCGCGCCCGGCACGCGGTGGCCGAAAAAAAGCTCGAACTGGCCCTGCGCAGGCAGCGCGGCATCGCCACTGGCCATGCCGCGCAGGTCAGCGATCTGACCGAGACGCTGAAGCTGCGTGACCAGACCATTGCCGCGCGCGAGGCGACCATGTCCGAGCTGCGCGCATCCCTGGACCAGCTGGGCGGGGATCTGGCGCGCACCCAGTCCGAACTGATCGCGACGCAGCTCGATCTGGACACGGCCAACGTGTCGTTGAGCGCGCGTGCGGCGGAACTTGACAGCACGAGCCATCTGAAGGCCGGCTTAGAGCGCCAGCTGACCGAGGCGCATGCCCGCATCGAGGAGCAGGCCCGCGCGATCGAAGGGCTCGAAGGCCGTCTTGGCGAGGTTCGCGAGAAGCTGCGCGCGCAGCAGGCCCTGGTGCGCCGGACGCGCGCCGAGGCCAAGCAAACGGCCCAGCTTCTCAAGACCGAGCGGGCCGTTGCCGCCGACCTTGAGAAGCGCCACGCGCGCGTGATCGAGCAGGCTTCCGACGTCGAGGAGGCGCTGGCGCGGCGTGAAAAGGACATCGCCCGGTTGCGCGAGGCGCGGGCCGGCGAGGAGGCCGACCTTCACGAACTCGAACAGCGCGCGCTGGACGCCCGGAACGAGCACGCCGCGCTGGAAAGCGAGCTGGGTGCGATGACGGTGCGCTTCGAGCGTCTTGCCAGGCTTCTGGGCGATCGCGAGCCCGAGGCGGCGATCGCCGCCTACGAGGCACGGATCGCGCGCCTTGAAACCGATCTTGCCTCGGAGCGGCGGCACGTGGCCGGCCTTGAAGCTGCGGCCGCCGGCGTCGAGGGTGATGCGGTGCTGCGCGAGCAGATCGCCATGCTTGCCGCCCAGATCGTGCACATGGCCGCCGTCCTGGAAGGCGAGGGCTCGCCCGTGCCCGAACTCGTCGCCCGGGCGGGCGCGCAGACGCCGGGGCGGCCGGTCAGCCTTGCCGCGCGCATCGCCGCCCTGCAAAGCCAGGCGGCGCGGGCGCGCCCGCCCGATGCCCCGTCGCCGGCCGCTCCCGAGCCGCCCGGCGGCGGCAAGCGCGCCGCGCCCGCTTCAGGCTGAGTGCATGGCCGTGTTTTCGCGGGCGCCGCGCAGGTGGTGAAGCGCGATCGCCGCGCAGGTCGCCACGTTCAGACTGTCGAAGCCCGCTTCCATGTCGATCCGCAGCCCCTCGGTCCGCGCAAGGACCGCCTTCGGCAGGCCGGGACCCTCGGCGCCGAGCAGGAGCGCGGTTCGTTCGGCCGGCCGCCAGCGTCCAAGCGCGGTCGCGCCTTGAGGCGACAGGCCCGCAGGAGCGAAGCCGGCGCGCTCGATCCAGTCCACCATGACATCGGCGCCGGCGAACCGGTGCCATGGGACGGTCAGAACGCCGCCCACCGACACGCGCAGCGCCTTGCGGTAGAGCGGGTCGCAGCTTTGCGCGTCCATCAGCACCGCGTCCGCGCCCAGCGCCGCCGCGTTGCGGAAGATCGCGCCCATATTGTCGTGGTTGGCAAGCCCGACCAGCGCGACCACGGTGCGCCATGCCATGGCCCCGTCCGCGTCCGGGGGCGCATCGGCATCGGCGCGCCGGTGCCCGACCGCGAGCACGCCGCGATGCACGGGAAAGCCGGCGAGCGCATCGATCACGGCCGACGAGGCGACATAGACAGGAGCGCGCGCCGGCAGCCGGCCGACGATGTCCGCCACCCCGGCGAGGCGGTTTTCAAGGATGAGGGCGCTTTCGACGCCGAAGCGCCGTTGCGCCACCAGCACGCGCAGGACGCTCGTGCCCTCGGCGATGAAGCGCTTCCGGTTCCGCACGAGATCGCGTTCGCGGATGTCGCGATAGGCCGCGATGCGCGGATCGCGCGGATCGTCGATCCGGATCGGCCGCCCGTCGCAGGTCATTGCGGCGCGTCGGCGCCCGTCATCAGAAGATCGTCCACCGTGTCGCCTGGTATGCCGTCCGCAAGCGGCGTGAAATCGCCTTTCGCGATGATGGCGCGCGCCGCCTCGACGACCACCTTGTGCGTCGCGCGCGCTAGCGCCGAGCCGATGGAGACGCGGCGCACGCCGGCGGCGGCGAACCGTGCCAGCGTGACCCTGGCGAACGGGCCGGCGGCGAGCGCGTTGAAGGGCTTTTCGACCGAGGCGGCGATCCGTTCGAGCGTGGCCATGTCCGGCGGCATGGGCACGTAGAGCAGGTCCGCGCCGGCTTGCTCGAAGGCGCGGATGCGGCGGACGGCTTCGTCCGCGCCGTAATGTGCGTTCATCACCCCGTCGGCGCGGGCGCACAGCACGAACGGCCGGCCCAGCGCGCGCGCAGCGCCCGCGGCGGCGGCGATGCGCTCGACGGCCAGGCCGAACGGGTAGGGCGGGTTGCCGCCGACCATCTGCGTGTCCTCGATCGAGCAGCCCGAAAGGCCGATTTCGCCGGCGCGGCGCACCGTTTCGGCGACGCCGTCGGGATCGTCGTCAAACCCGTTCTCGAAGTCGCCCGATACGGGCAGCGATGTCGCCGCGATCAGGTCCTGGGCATGGGCCAGCGCCTCCTCGCGCGTCACCTTGCCCATGTCGGGCCGGCCCAGCGTGAAGGCATGGCCGGCGCTGGTCGTCGCCAGCGCCCGGGCGCCGCAGGCGGCCATGATGCGCGCCGAGCCGACGTCCCACGGATTGGGGATGGCGAAGCAGCCCGCATCGTGCAGCGCATGGAAGGTTTCATGGCGGCTGGCAAGGTTGGTCATGCGTCGCTGTCTCCCATGGCGCGCGCGTCGGCCGCCATCCGCTTGAGCATTTTGGGCAGGTCGGCGGCAAGGGCGAGCGGTTCGGGATAGAAGACCCGCGCGCGCCGGTCGCCCTCGCCCAGATCCATGCCCTCCGAATCGAGCGTCAGAAGCCGCCATGCGCCCGGCTTTTGCCGCGCCAGCCTTTCCGCATAGAGCGCGACCGCATCGGCATGGTCGGCGTTCATGTGGACGACCGCGCCATGTTCGCTCGCGGCGGCCCCGTCGACGTCGCCCCGCAAGGCGAGATCGGCGGCGGTCAGCCTGTAGGCCCTGCCGAAGCCGCCGTTCAGACTGGCCGACCCTATCACGAGCCGGAAGAAGGCGAAATCGGCGAAATCGACATAGAGTTCGGCCTTGGGGTGGCGGGCCAGATGCCGGCGGCGGACGCGTGCGTGGGCGTCGGTGTCGCGTTCGATGCGCTTTGCCAAGGTGGTCAGCGTGATGCGCTGATGGGCGAGCGGGTCGCCCTTGCCGGGCTCGCCGACGAGCAGGGCGGTCTTCGGCTCGTCCGCCATCGCGCCCATATGCGCCGAAAGGGCCGAGACCAGCACGACCGGCGCGCCGTCGAAATCGGTCGAAAGCTGCACGCGGCTGACGGAGGGAAAGCCGTCATTGTCCTTCGGATTGACCGCCAGCGCGCCGTGCCGGGCCGTTGCAATGAGCGTCTTTGCCAGCCGGATCGCCTCGTCGTCGGTGTCGCGAATGACGGATGGGGACGGATTTTCGCTCATGGTGCCTTCGGCTTGCTGTTGAGAACGCGACCGGGCGCGTGGCACGGCGCCGGCCGCTGGTCTATCTCATGATGCGACCGGCGGGCAAAGCGACAAAGCGGTGCGGCGATGGCCAAGCTCTACTTCCACTATTCGGCGATGAATGCGGGCAAGTCGACCATGCTCTTGCAGGCTTCGCACAATTATCGCGAACGCCGGATGGGGACGCTGCTCTTCACCGCCCGGCTCGACGACCGCGCCGGGAGCGGGCGGATCGCCTCGCGCATCGGGCTCGGTGCGGACGCGCTCACCTTCGGCCCCGAGGACGATCTGCATGCGATCGTCGCCGACCATCACGCGCGCGCGCCGGTCCATTGCGTGTTCGTCGACGAGGCGCAGTTCCTGTCCGAGGATCAGGTCTGGCAGTTGGCGCGCGTCGCCGACCGGCGCGGCGTGCCGGTGATGTGCTACGGCCTCAGGACCGATTTCCAGGGCAAGCTGTTTGCCGGCTCGCTGGCCCTTTTGGCCATCGCCGACGATCTGCGCGAGGTGCGCACCATCTGCCGGTGCGGGCGCAAGGCATCGATGGTGGTGCGGCTGGGGCCGGACGGCAAGGTGGTGCGCGAGGGCGAACAGGTCGCGATCGGCGGCAATGACCGCTATGTCTCGCTGTGCCGCCGCCACTGGGAGGAGGAGATGGGCCGCATCGCGCCCGAGGACATGATCGGCTTTGCCGCCCGGTGAGCGCCTCGGCACGGCAAGAGCCGGGCGGTACGTCGACTTTCAATTGTCATCGAGCCCGCCTATATGCCGCCTGACGGCATGAACGGGGGTTTGTCCATGGCGACGATGCAGAACTTCGAGTCCGAGATCGAACGCACCAGGCGGTCGGTCGAGGACATGCGGTCGCGGATCGACCAGTCGAGCGGCGTGCTTGACCGGCTGGCGCGGGCCGACGCGAAGATCGGCGACGCCGATTTCGACATCGAGAACGCCCGCATCCAGGACGTGCTCAGCCAGCAGAAGGTGATGGAGGCCAACATCGCCGATCTCATCATCGGCCTGGAGGACGCGACCAACGTCTTCGGCGAGGAATTCGAGAGCATGAAATCGCACACGAGCTGGGAAAGCATCGTGGGCCTTTTTTCGAAGCAGCGCATGCAGCGCATGCGGTCCGAGCGCGTGCGCAACATGTCGCTCGCCGGCAACCTACAGGAACTGCTGGCCAAGTCCGATACGATCGTCGGCATCCTCGACGGCCAGCGCGCCATCCTCGACGAGCGCTACCAATCCTCCGAGACGAGCCTGCGCCAGGTGATCGAGCGGCGCACCGGGACCATGGAGGAGCTCGAAAAGACGCAGGCGCGCATCGAGGAACTCAACCCGATGCTGCTCGACATCGAAAACCGGATCGCCGCCTCGACCAGCCAGAAGGAACGGTCCCAACTGGAAGGCGAGCGCTCGGAACTGGCCACCGACTATAACCAGATGCAGGCCCGCGAGCAGACGCTTCTGGCCGAAAGCCAGACGCTGGAGCGCTATACGTCGATGTTCCAGACCTTCATCGATTCGCTCAACAACCAAAAGGCGGCGCAGCAGACGCTGATCAACAAGCTGACGATCGACACCGAACAGCGCATCGTGCTCTACAAGGCGCTCGAAGACTCGCTGAAGACCGCCGCCCAGCAGGATGTCGCCCACAAGATCAACACGCTGGGCAGCCGGGTGGACACCGCCGCCGAGACGACCATGGCGGGCATCGGCGCGGCGGCGCAGAGCCACATCGCCGACCTTCTGGAAATGCACGAGAAGAACATGACGGCGACGCACGACATCCAGCGCCGCAAGAAGCTGGCGGACGATGCGTTCGCGCGCCGCTTCGAGGACGTGCTCGAAAAGCACGACGCCGCCGACTATGTGCGCCAGTAAGGCGCCGGGGCAGCGACGGTGAGCCGGGCGAGGCAGGCGCAAACGCCCCCCGCGCTGCGCTATTTCGCTTCCATGGGCGCCGCGCTCGACGGGCTCGACGTCTTCCTTCGCGACGACAATTCGCCCCTTTACCAGCACGAACTGGTGGCGCGCACGGTGGTGCCCTACATCGCGCGGCTCGCCGCCTCGTTCGAAAGCTGGCGCAACCGGCTCGGTTTTGCCTCCAGCTTCCGCATCTCGCGGGCCGAAAGCGGGTTTCCGGTCTATCAGAACGTGCTGGAGCTGGAACAGGACCGGCGGTCGGCGGCCTTACGGCTTGCCGCAATTGCCCGGCCGGACGCGTTGCGCGCGGACATGGCCGACTTCATCCTGCGCCACAAGGCGTTCCCGAAGGAGCAGCAGGACCGGCTGGCCGAACGGCTCTATCTGGAGACGGTCGAGGGCGGCGCCTTCTTCGCCCCGTTCGTCTTGCCCGAGACGATCGAGGTCTCGGTCAACCCCGAGACGAAGCGGCCCTTCTATGTGACCCATTGGGGCGTCTTCGACGGCACGGCGACGCTGCCGATGGTCTATTCGGCGGTGATCGAGGATTCGGCGCCCGACATGGTCAAGACGCTGGTCGGCGAGGACGGCAAGCTCGATCGGGATGTCGACATCCCTTTGCCCGTCGGCGGGCTGCTCAATCCCGAACTGGCGCGCGCGTTCGACCGGTGGGCCGAGGCCAATTCCTCCTATTCGCTGACGCCGGCGACGATCGCGGCCAATATGGACGAGGAGTTTCCCACGCTGCATCCGACGCAGCTCCGGCGCATCGTGCTGGGCCCGTTCTATTCGGCCGGCATCACGCAGAACAACGATACGGTGTCGGTCATCCTGGACAAGGTGGGCGATCCGGCGAACGCCTGGCTGTTGAGCTGGACGATCCAGGACATCTATTCCAGGCACGAGCGGCCCGGCAGCAAGGGGCTGTGGTCCTCGACGCCGCCGCGACAGGAATACCATATCGAGACCGGCGATCTGGAAGCGGCGCGCATGGGCGTGTCCTCGTTCGAAAAGCATGCGCTGATCCCGCACGAGGCCTATCAGGCCCTCTACGCCGCCGGCCGGGCGGACACGGTGTTCGCCGGCTACAAGACGCACATCATCTCGGGCCGCCATGTGATCTCGGATGTGTGAGATGCTCATGATCGACCGCGCCCTCATCCTGAGGTGCGAGCCCCCATCCCCTCGCCCTTCGAGGCTCCGCTTCGGCAAGCTCAGCTTCGCACCTCAGGATGAGGGGATGGGGCGAGCCCCGAAGGACGAGGGTGCGGAACAGGAGCACGCTTCATGGACACCGGCCTGACGCTGATCGACGAAAAGGACATCGAAAAGCACCGCGCCACCGCGCACTCGCTGGTCACGCGGTTCACCGTCATGGAGCGCGCCGGCGGACGTTCCTCGGCGCCGCTCGCCGGCACGGGGCGGCGGTTCGTCCCGACGGTTTCGACCGGCGGCGCGCGGCGCATGCGCGAGGTGGAACTGGCCAGGCGGATCGGCGCGATCCGCCCCGACGATCCGATGCTGTCGCCGACCCAGCACGGGCTGCTCTATCGCGCGCGGCGCGGGACGGCCGTCGCGCTGGCGATGGCCGACATGTTCGCGCGGCAGACCGATCTTGAAAGCCTTCAGAACCGCAACGCCGCCGCGCCGCTGCAAGGCGACGACGCCAACCGCTTCCGCTCGCTTCTGGGCGCATCGGCCTATGTCGCGGCGTTCACGCTTGCCGCCTATCTGTTGCACATGCTCGAAACCGACACCGAACCGGGCAGGGACCTGGCCGAGCCGGACCATGATTTCGACACGCCGCAGGACGCGGTGAAATCGGTGCTCGCCGGGCTGGTGGCTGCCATCGACGGCGCGCCGGACGAAAGCGCCATGGCGCAGCGCGCCAAGGCGTTCGCGCGCGTGAGCGTCGAGGGGCTGTTGCAGCGCAAGGGCCGCTTCGGGGCGCTCGGCGCCTTCGAAGACAGCCATGTGCGTGTCGAAAAGGACGATTTCACGCTCGACGGCTTCGACGTCGCCCCCGGCGCGCGGCGCAGGCCGCTGTCGATGACGTTCAAGGAGCCGCACGAGATCATCGGCAACCACATCGCCAAATACCAGGCGATGAAGCTGGCCAAGATGCTGGTTTGTTACGATTTCGAGCGCGGTCTGAACCCGTTCGTGGAACTGGGCGGGTTCGTCTTCACCTTCATCGGCGACGGCGCGCCGGGCACCGGCAAGACGATCCTGATCCAGATGATCGCCGGTCTCGTCAATGATTATTGCGTGGTTGCGGGCTACCCCTTCCACTACGAGAATTTCGGCGTCGACCGGATTTCCTCCTATCAGGGCAAGTCGGGCCAGAACTGCAAGCAGTTCGTCGCCAACGTGCTCGATCCGCGCGCGATCGGCTTCGGCACGATCGACGATATCGATCAGGTGGCCGCGCAGCGCTCGAACGATCGCGCCTCGGCGGGCCAGCAGGAGGTGACGGCCGTTCTGATGGAGAGCTTCGCCGGCGCGATGACCGTGGTGCGCGGCAATTGCGCCTTCGGCATGTTTTCCAACCATCCCGAGAATGTCGACGACGCGCTGCGCCAGCGAGCGGGCGCGCGCTGGCTGGTGGACGGGCCGCGGACGCGCAACGACTATATCGACATCTTCCACCTGCTCGCCGGCGCAAACCACGACATCCCGCTGGGCGATCATGCGCTCTACGCCGATCAGGACATCAAGTCGGCGGTCTCGTCCGCCTATGAGGGCCATGACCGACCGGACGAACAGGGGCTGCTCACCATCTATGACCGGTTCGTCGCCACCCATGGCGAGCCGAAGACGGTGGCCGACATCGGCACCTATCTGCACATGATCAGGCAGGCCGAGCCGCGCTTCACCGGCCGGGCGGTCAAGAACGTCACCGACGCGATCAAGATGCGGGCGATGGACATCGAACTGCCGGACGCATGGTTCGAGGCACCCGAGGTGTTCATGCACAAATCCTATGACGAAAAACGCGCCATGATCGCCGACCTGCGCGAACCCTTTACGATCGACATGGTGATGCAGGAGATCAACCGCTATTCCGATTCGGAGTTCCGCTATTCGGACAAGGCCGACGATGCGGCGGTCGCCGACATCATTCGCCGCCAGCGCCAGACCGAGCGCGCGGCGCGCGAGATCTCCGAGCGCAAGGAAAGGGGGAACTGGGGGGTGTAGTTGTGCCTACCCCAGAATCTCCCGTTCCGCCGCCTGCGCGATAAAGCCGGACCGCGTCATCTTGCGTCGGGATGCTTCCGCGTCGATGGCATCCAGAAGACCCTTGTTCAGCGTGATGTTCACCCGAGACGTCTTGCCGGTGTTGTCGATGTGCGGGACGGCGAGCAGATAGGCGCCGCCGGCCAGTTCCCCCGCAATGTCCGGGTCGGCCGTCAGCGCGTCCAGGTCGCGGGAGAGGGGCGTTTCGGGGGCGCCGTCGAGAAACAGCTCCAGCGCCTCCATGGCGTTGGAGATGATGTCCGCCTGCGCGTCGGCGGCCGAAAAGCAGCCCGGCACGTCGGGAAAGCTGATCCCGTAGGCGGTGCCCGCATCCTTGTGCACCAATGCGAAATAGTGGGTCATCTGCTCTTGTCCTCAAGCCGGCCAGCCGCCCCGGCGATCGCCCGGGCCGTGCCCCTGGGCAAGCCCTTCCTCGGATGCGGCACGACGAGAGCCGCCGGCCCTTTGCGGAACTTGTGATGCGACCCGCGAACCGCTACCAGTTCAAAGCCTTCCCTTTCGAGGCGGGCGATGATCTTGCGTGAATTGGTTTCCAGCACGGAGCGCCTCGTTCGTGCGTATTTATATACACACTCTGCCGTTCGTTTCCAAGCCTTGTCGCCATGAAACGCCTTCGTGAAAACGCGCTGATCTATGGTCGCCTCTTCACGGTCGACCGGCCGCATCTGGTCGAGCGCTACAACAAGGCGCTTCAAGCGTTCCGCCTGCCGCCCACCGGGCTCGACACGTTCGATATCGACCGCACCGGCTTTTCGCCGCAGGTGGCCGCCGAACTCGGCGATTTCGACTATCTCGATCCCGCCGGGGTCAATCGCCGTTTCATCGTGCTGACGCCGGCGCAGGCGAGCCTGCCGGTCGTCCATACGCGCTTTTCCAACACGGGCGGGCTGATGCACGAATTCTACACCGCCAATGCCCGCGCCATCCACGCGCTGACGATCAAGGATGTCCTCTTCGGCGAGATCGAGGACAATGTCTCGGCGGTCGCAGACATCGAGGATCTGCTGTCGATCGAGCAGGTCGAGTTCAAGGTGCTGTCGGCGCACAACGTGCTCGCCAAGGCGGCCGAGCTGCGCACGCTGGTCGACCGGCTGAAGACCGAGCCGGACGCCTGGCGCGACGATGCCATGCTCGAACGCATGGTCGCTCTGGCGCAGACGACCGGCGACATACGGTCGAACCGGCTGGTGCCCGATCAGGTGGTGTTCCGCCATCCGGCCTTCTGGACATCCCATTTCGGCGGCACCTACGTCTTTGCCGGCGACAAGATGACCACCATCATCTGCGATCCGAAGGCGCCCGGCTTTCGCCGGTCGCGGCCCTGGCAGGTCAGCTATCTGGACCGGAACGACCATGACCGCGTGTTCGATTTCCTGTCACGCTCCGGCCGGATCGATCCGCCGGATGCCGCCTGGCTTGAGGATGGCGGCTTTCTCGATCACCGCATCGACCTGACGCTCAAGGGCCTGATGCACGAACTCGACCCGGACGCCGACCTGATGACGGTCGATCCCGTCTTCATGCAGACCTTTCTCGCCCGCCGGGCGGGCGCCATTCGCGCCGACGGCGTCTATCCGTTCCTGAACGGCGCGCGGCGCGAACTGGCGCGCACCGGCCGCATCGACATTCGCGACGTGCCCGGCCGGCTGAGGTTCCAGGTCGTCCGTGGCAGACCCGACCATCCCGACACATGGCTGACGAACCGTCTCCTGAGCGATTATGTGCCGCGCGATGTCGTCGCCCGCTACGTGTTCAACAAGCAGGGCTTTTACGCCGATTACGAGGGCTGGTCGGAACCGTGGCGCGCCTTCGTTGTGGAGACGCTCAAGAGCACCTATCTGACCGGCAAGCGCGCCCTGCGCGCCCGCCTGTTCGGCCTGCGCTGACGCCGGCACACGCCAAACGCCAAACGCAATGGAGCCTTCGGATGCTTGACCCGGTGATCGAGTTCTTCCGGCGCATCTTCGCGGCCGCCGGCCACGGGATCGGCGTCTTCATGTCCTGGCTGGTCTGGCCCTTCGCCGCCTTCTGGGCATGGGTCGGCGGCCGCCGATGGTTCGTCAAGGCGCCCGTGTTCCTGATCCTGGTCGCCCTTGTGGCCGGGTATGGCCATCTGTTCTACATCACCCAGTTCTGGCGCGGCGCCGCCCCCGACTTCGTGACGGCCTACGACCGTTCGGCCGCGACGGTCGGCGCCGGCGAGGAACGCGCGGACGGCACCTGCCAGCCTTCGGCCATGGTCCGGATGACCGCCGACCTGATCGACCGGAACGTCAACGGCAATGTCTGGGTGCCCTCCAACCCCCTGCACAAGGCGGGCCTGTTCTTCGTCGTCGACTGGAAGGACACGCCCTTCTTCGACAACAAGGCCGCGTTCCAGCTCGGCACCAACCAGGCGATCCGCCGCACGACGGTCGAACTGGTCGACCGGCTCGGGCGCGTGCGCGGCACCGATTCGATCAACTCGAATCTGCAATCGGCGCGCGAAGCCGCCAACTATCGCGAGGATGCCTGGTACGTCACCTTCAGCCTGCCCTTCCTGCAACCCGCGACCCAGGCGCGGCTGCGCGACGCGCGCAGCGATCTGCTTGCGTTCAACGCGGAGTTGGAGAACTGCCAGGCCCGGTTCGACGCCCGCGCCGACAACCTCTTGCAGTTCATCGACCGCGTGACCGCCGACATCGGCTCGACGTCGGAGATCTTGCAGCGGCGCATGGAAGAGGCGAGCTTCATGGGGTTCGACGCCCGCGCCGACGACCGGTTCTGGTTCACCTACGGTCAGCTCTATGCCTATCACGGCATCCTGACGGCGGCGCGCGGCGATTTCCGCGAGGTGTTCGAGCAGCGCAATCTTGAGAGCCTCTGGCAGCGGGTCGACGAGCAGCTTGCCGACGCGCTGCGGGTGCGTCCGCCCTTCATCGCCAACGGCAGCGCGTCGAGCCTGATCAAGTCGCATCTGGAATCGATCGGCTTCGATCTCCTGCGCGTGCGTTCCAACCTGGTCGAAATCCGCGACGTGTTGGACCGGTAGGCATTGCTTGCAATTGCCCGCCCCGAGGTGCGAGAACCCGCCCGTGTCGCATTTCGCGCAGCGCTTGGCCGAATTGCGCTTGCGGTCATGGCCGCTCCCATGATCAATGCGCCGCGCGGGGCCGCTCCGGTCCCGGCCACACCGACCCGGAGACGCCCGATGGCCCAGTTCAAGACCGATATCGAGATCGCCCGCGCGGCGGCGAAGAAACCGATCGCCGAGATCGGCGCCGGGCTGGGCATTCCGGCCGGCGACCTGCTGCCCTACGGCCACGACAAGGCGAAGGTCTCGGCCGACTTCATCAAATCCGTCAAGGACCGGCCCGACGGCAGGCTGGTGCTGGTGACCGCCATCAATCCCACGCCCGCCGGCGAGGGCAAGACGACGACGACGGTCGGCCTGGGCGACGGGCTCAACCGGATCGGCAAGAAGGCGGCGATCTGCATCCGCGAGGCTTCGCTGGG
>NZ_CFIFWG010000056.1:0-16128 GCF_984466335.1 Roseitalea sp.
ACGAGGTGGGCGCGGAGATTTTCGACCTCGCGCTCGGGGTCGCCGCGGGCCGCATGACCCGCTCGGAAGATCTCGGTCACACCGAGTTCATCCTTACCTACAAGAGCTTCGAGCCGATCGGGCCCGCCTGCCTGCCGCTTTGACGGGACAAACGACACATTAAGCTTTTGAGGATGATCGCATGACGCCGTTGCTCGATACCCACCAGCACCTGATCTACGCCGACGCGCTTGCCTATGGCTGGACATCGGGCATCGATGCGCTGGCGGGCAGGTCGTTCACCCTGGAAGACTACAGGGCTCTTACCGACGGGCTGGGCGTGGAGCGCACGCTTTTCATGGAAGCGGCCGTCGATGATGCGCGCTGGCGCGACGAAGCGCCGTTCATCGCCGGCAGGGCGCGCGATCCCGCCAGCGCCATTGTCGGACTGATCGCCGCCATTCGCCCCGAAAGCGACGAGGGCTTCCAGGCGGAATTGGAGCGCGCCGACCGGCTTGGCATTGTCGGCTACCGCCGCGTTCTTCACGTTGTCGATGACGGGTTGTCGCAAACCGAGACGTTCTGCGCCAACGTCCGCAGGATCGGCGAGGCGGGCAAGGTGTTCGATCTCTGCTTTCTGGCCCGGCAATTGCCGATCGCACGCGCGCTTGCCCTGGCCTGCGAGAACACGACGCTGGTCCTTGACCATTGCGGGGTTCCCGACATTGCGGGCGGTGGGCTCGATCCGTGGCGGGCCGATATGGCGGCGCTGGCCGAACTGCCGAACATGCACTGCAAGCTCTCCGGCATTCCTGCCTATTGCGCGCCGGAAAACGCGACGCTGGCGGCCATCCGACCCTATGTCGACCATGTGCTGGATGTCTTCGGGCCGCAGCGCATCGTTTGGGGCAGCGACTGGCCGGTGGTGAACATGGCCGCCGACCTGCCGCAATGGATTGCCATGACCAGAACACTCCTGTCGCCCCTTTCGGAGGATGAGCGGACTGCGATCGCCTCGCGAAACGCGGAACGTCTTTACGGCTTGGCCTAGGGTCTTTGGGGTTTCAGGTTTCGTCCCCGGCCGCCTCGAAGAGCCCTTTTGGTGGGCCATGGCGATCCTGGCGCTGTGATCGGGCGCGGGGGCATCGCTTTGGAACGCCTTCGCCCATTGCGCGTCCGTCAATGTCAAACCTGCTGGCCAAACCTGCTGGCCAAGCGTTCCGGCCAAGCGTCCCATCCAGTCCGCTTTCATGCGCGCTTTGCGCCGCCAATTGACTCAAAGGCGATAAAACGCTAAATATTAATGGACATATAAGGACATTTCCGAAAGTAGATCGCGTGTTTGATTTGAAGTTCGTCAATGCCAGGGTGATCGATGGGACGGGCAGCCCATGGATGCGCGGCGAGGTCGCCATACGTGGTGGCATGATCGCCGCCGTGGGCCGCACGATTGCCGGCGAGGCGGGGGAAACGGTCGATCTGGGGGACCGGATTCTGGCGCCTGGATTCGTCGACGTTCATACCCATGACGACATCGCGATCCTGCGCGACCAGACGCACGCGCCCAAGCTCTTGCAGGGCGTTACGTCCGTCGTGCTCGGCAATTGCGGGTTCGGGCCAGCGCCGCTGGGCGCGGGCTGGGAAGGGGACCTTTCGCGTTATGCCGGCCCGGTTCTCGGCAAATTCCCCGAACGGGCTCCCTGGACGGGCTTCGACGACTATCTGGACACGCTCGATGAAACGCCTTCGACCCTGAACGCCGTTTCACAGGTCGCCCATGGCGCCGTGCGCATAGCGGTCATGGGGTTCGAAAGCCGCCATGCGACGACGGCGGAGATTGAGCGGATGGCCGCGATGGTCGCCGAAGCCATGCAGGCCGGCGCCATCGGACTGTCATTGGGCCTTCTTTACGCGCCGGGCTGCTATGCCGACCGTTCCGAGCTTGTCGCGCTCGCCGCGGCGTCGGCGCGTCACGGCGGCATTCTCAACTGTCATGTTCGCACCGAAGGCGACAGCTTGCTGGCCTCGCTGGCCGAAGTCATGGAGATCGCCGAGGCGGCGGGCTCGCCGCTTCATGTCAGCCATCTCAAGGTCGTCGGTCCGAAGAACTGGGGCACGATCGGCCGGGCGCTGGAGATGATCGAACAGCGCCGGCAGGACGGGCTCGACGTGACCTGCGACACCTACACCTACACGGCCGGTTCCAGTACCTTGATGTCGGTCCTGCCGCCCTGGGTTTCCTCGGGCGGCGGCGCTGACGTGATGGCGAGGCTGACGGGCAAGACCGCACGGGCGCGCATCAGGCGCGACATGGAAAGGAGCGCTTCTGGCTGGGACAATTTCGCCCTGATGCTCGGATGGGACAGGGTCGTCATCTCGGGTGTCGCCGGCGAGGCCAATCGCTCTCTGGAAGGGATGAGCATGGCCGCGATCGCGCGTGCGCGCGGCCAGGACCCCGTCGATTGCATGCTGGATCTTCTCGTGGAGGAGCGGGCGCAGGTCACGATGATCCTCCACCAGATGTCCGACGAGGACGTGAAGTCGGTGCTGCGCTCGGACTTCGCCATGGTCGGCTCCGATGGCATACCGCTTGAGACCGGCCGCGTCCATCCGCGTCACTATGGGACGTTCCCGCGCATGATCGCGCGCTATGTGCGCCGGGAAAACATCATGTCCATCGAGCATGCCGTCCGCAAGATGACGTCGATCTCGGCGCGTCGCTTCGGGCTGCCGGGGCGCGGTCTGATCGCGCAAGGGGCTCACGCCGACCTTGTCGTCTTCAGCGAGCGCGACATCGAGGACAAGGCGACCTTCGAGGAGCCGCGCCGGTTTCCCGTCGGGCTCGATCGGGTCCACGTCAACGGCGTGCTTGCGGCAAGCGCGGGCAACATTTCGGCTGAGCGTCCCGGACGCCTGCAGCGCTTGGGCTGCGCGTGCTGCAATGGCGGGCCGCGTTCAAGACACCGATCGGCAGCCGCCGGCGCGTGATCGGCGGGGGATGGGAGAAGTAAAAAAAGGGAGGAGAACATGAACATGACACCGACGATCCGCCGGCTTTCGGCGGTGATCGGCCTTGCGGCGACGGTATGGGCCGCCCCGCAGGCGGCCTGGACGCAGGCGGCTTCGGGCGGGACGCTCAACATCGCGATCATCGGTGAGCCGCCGACGCTCGATGCGCATCAATCGACCGCATTCATCACCCAATCGATCGGCTGGCACATCTATGAGGGCCTTTTCACGCTCGATGCCGATTTCGATGCCGTGCCCATGCTGGCCGAGGGCTACGAGTTCGACGAGGATCGCAAGACCTATGTGATCGACATTCGCGCCGATGTGCCTTTCCATGACGGAACGGTACTCGACGCCGACGACGTCATCGCCTCCCTTGAGCGCTGGGGCCGTAAGTCGAACTATGGCCGCCTGATGTTCGACAATGTCGTCGCGCTTCGAAAGACCGGCGATCTGACGATCGAGATCGAGCTTGCCGAGGCCTCGCCGATCGTTCCCGTGATGCTGGCCTTTCCCAACCAGCAGGCGGCGATCTATCCCGCCGGCCTCATCGAGGCATATGGCGACGGGGAGATCCGAAGCTATGTCGGCACCGGACCGTTCCGGTTCGACGAACACGTTCCCGACCAGCATATCCGCCTTGCGCGTTTTGACGATTATGCCGCCCTGGAGAGCGAGGCCGACGGCATGGGCGGCGCGCGCACGGCGCATTTCGAACGCCTCGCATTCATTCCGACGCCGGAAGTTTCGGTCCGCCTTGAAGGTGTGCGGACCGGCCTTTTCGACATCACCGACCAGGTCAGCCAGGACATGGCGCCGATGATCGAACTCTATCCCAATGTCGAGGCCATGATCACGAAGCCCTACTGGTGGTCGATGGCGGTCTTCAACAAGACGCGCGCTCCCTTCGACGACCAGCGCGCGCGTCAGGCTTTCGTGCTGGGCTTGAACAACGAGGAGATCATGCGCGCCGCCTTCGCCTCGCAGGACTTCTATCGTCTCGATCCCGGCATCCTCTTTCAGGAGCAGGCAAGCTGGTGGACCGATGCCGATGCCGGAATGTACGGCGCCCATGATGTCGAACGCGCGCGCGCCTTGCTTGATGAGGCCGGCTATGACGGCGAGCCGCTGAAATGGCTGACGACGCGCGAATACGATTTCATGTATCGCAACGCGCTCGTGGCGGTCGATCAGCTCCGCGCCATCGGCTTCAATATCGAGCTTGAGGTCGTCGACTGGGCGACGATCGTACAGCAGCGAAACGACCCCGAGGCGTATCACATCTTCAGCGGCGCGACGACCTTTACGCCCGATCCGGGCGTATGGCCCTGCTTCGACAGCGAATGGCCCGGCTTCTGGGAGGATTCCGTCAAGGACGAGCTCGTGCGGCGCTTGAACACGCAGATGGACCCGAAGGCACGCCGGGGCGTGTGGGAGGAGTTGCAGACCCATTTCTGGTATGCGGCCCCCATGGTCAAATTCGGGGATTTCTTCATTCTCGGCGTCAAGAGCACCGACGTTCATAATTTCGAAGCCACCCCCTTCCCGTTCTACTGGAACGTCTGGAAACAGTGATGACACCGCTCCGTGGAAACGGGGCGATCCGGCGGTTGGATGGACATGAGGAACGAAATCAGGGTCGGCATTGTGTGCAATGCCGATTTTCGGGACAAGCTCAACGCGGCCTTGGCCGATGCCGATCCTCGCCTGCAATTCGAGGTGCGCTGCTATACGCACCAGGAACAGGCGAGCGGCCATGCCGCCGCGCTCGAACCCATCGTCGATGCCATCCTGTTTTCGGGGCCGGTGCCCTATTATATCTCGCTTGAGAAGAAAGGGCCCCTGTCCGTGCCCGCCGACTTCATCGGCTACGACGAAGTCTCTCTTCTCAAGGCGTTCTTCGATCTGGCAAGTCGCGATGCCGATCTGTCGACCATCAGCGTCGATACGGTATCGGCCGCCACGGTGCGCGATGTCTGCGCCGAGATCGGCATCGACCCGAGCGGCATCCGCACGATGCCTCTGGTGGAAGGCGGTATCCACGATGATTTCGCACGCTTTCACATCGACAATTACCGGGCGGGCCGCACCACCCATGCGCTCACCTGCCGTTCGGTGGTGAAAGCGACGCTGGATGAGGCGGCAATTCCCTGCCATTTCATGTTCTGGACCAAGCACACGATCCTGAAGGCGCTCGACCTTCTGGTGTCGCGCTACATGCAGGCCCGCTACCGTGGATCGCAGATCGCGGTCGGCCTGTTGCGGGTCGGCATCCCGAACATCAATGCGTCCATCGCCGAAACGCGGCGCATGGCGCTGGAGATGGAAAGCCAGCTTCTGGCATCCGCCGATCGCCTTGGCGTCCATCTCGTGGATATCGGCAACGGTCTGCACCTGTTCTATTCGACCTACGGCGCCATGAAGACGCAGACGCGGGATTTCACGATGGCGCCCTATTTCCAGTCGTCTCCCAAACTGCGCGATTACAGCTTTCAGATGGGCATCGGCACGGGGCCGAACGTGGCGATCGCCGAGGAGGGTGCGCGCAAGGCCCTTTATCGCGCCGAACTCGACGATGATGACGGTGTATTCATCGTCTTCGACAATGATCGCCTGATCGGCCCGCTCGGGTCGGCATCGAGCAGCCGGATCATCCGGGTCGCCGATGCGGAAATCAGGCGCCTGGCCGAAAAGATCGGCATTACCTCCGCCAATCTGGCGAGAATCCTGGAAGCATTGGAGGCCGATCGCAACGCGATCTACAGCGCCGTCGAGCTTGCAAAGATACTCGATACCACCTCGCGCACGGCGCGCCGGGTTTTCGCGCGTCTCGTTGCGGCCGGGTTCGCGCGCCCGGCCGGAGAAAGCGCCGCCGTGGGCCAGGGGCGCCCCACGACCCTTTACAGGATCGACATATCGCTCCGGGGTGGGGGCATCCAGTGAGCATCGCGGCCGGCAATCCGTCGCATCCACACCCCCGCGAGCCCTCCTTTGCGGTCCTGCTGTTTTCGCGCGGCAGCGTCATCATCGGCTCGGCGCTGATCGCGCTCATGGTGCTGACGGCGGCTCTGGCCGACTGGGTCGCGCCGTTCGATCCCAACATGCTGAACATCGCCAACCGCTTGCAGCCACCCGGCAGCGCGACGCACCTTCTGGGAACCGACGAGTTCGGCCGGGACGTCCTGTCGCGCGTGATCCATGGCGCGCGCACCTCGCTGGCGATCGGCCTTGCGATCGTCGTTTTCGCGGTCGGCATCGGCACTCTGATCGGTCTCCTGACGGGCTTTTTCAATCGTATCGACATGGTTCTGTCGCGCATCATGGACGGGCTGATGTCGTTTCCGGGCCTGGTGCTCGCGATCGCCATGACGGGCGTCATGGGCGCAAGCAGCGCCACGGTCGTGCTCGCGCTCGGTATCGTCTACATGCCGCGCGTCGCGCGGATCATACGCAGCGCGGTTCTGGTGGTGCGGGAGCTTTCTTATGTCGAGGCTTGCTTCGCGCTGGGGGCGACCCGCCTCCATGTTCTTTTCCGGCACGTGCTGCCGAATGTGATGTCGCCCATCATCGTCCAGGCGACCTTCGTCTTTTCCTATGCCGTTCTGGGCGAGGCGGCGCTGTCCTTCCTCGGGGTCGGCGTGCCGCCGACGCAGCCGAGCTGGGGCAACATGCTGGCCGAAGCGCGCACCTTCATCGTGCTTGCCTGGTGGATGGCGCTGTTTCCGGGGCTGGCCATCATGATCACCGTGCTCGGGCTGAACCTGTTCGGCGACGGTTTGCGCGACGCGCTCGATCCGAAATTGAAAGGTCGATGAGATGGGCGAGGAACACCTGTCCTGTGTGGCCTGCGGCGCGCGGTACCCTTGTTCGCTCGTCTACGAGTGTGCCGACTGCGGCGATATTCTGGAACTGGTGCGCGACGAACGGAGCGCGACCTTTCTCGACGGGTTGGTTTGCGAACGCGTCAGCCTTGGCGAAGGCGCGACGCCCCTTCTTCGCGCGCTGGACGGTTTTCTCGCCCAATCCGGTTTTTCGGGGCAGCTGTGGTTCAAGGACGAGACCCGCAATCCCTCCGGTTCCTTCAAGGACCGTCACGTTGCGGCCGCCCTGACACGCGCCATCGCCCTTGGCGCCAAGGGCGTTGTGTGCGCGTCGAGCGGCAATGCGGGAGCATCGGCCGCCGCCTATGCCGCCCGGGCCTGCCTGCCCGCGATCATCGTCGTGCCGCAGCGCACGCCGCTGGAGAAGATGACGCAGATATGCGCCTACGGCGCCCGGCTGATCAAGGTCGAAGGCCACTATAGCAACTCCTACGATTTCGCGCTGCGCATTGCGCGCGAGGCCGGCTACGTGAACCTGACGACCACCTATATCAATCCCTACGGGACGGATGCGCTGCGCCTCGTCGGCCGCGAGATCTTCGATCAACTGGACGGGGACGTGCCGGACTGGGTTCTCGTCCCCACCGGCGCCGGGCCGCTCGTCAAGGGCGTCGTGCAGGGCTTTGCGGACAAGGCTGAGGGCATGCCGCGCGTCGTCGCCGTGCAGGCGGAAGGGTGCGCCCCGGTCGTTGCGGCCTACGACGGGGGGCTGTCGGCGGTTGCCGCATGGGGGGAGCCGGACACCATCGCTTCGGGTATCTCCGACCCGCTGATCGGTTATGAGAAGGACGGAAGCCACACCCTTCGCCTCGTCCGCGAGACGGGCGGCGGCGCGGTGGCGGTCAGTGACGATGAGATTCGTGCCGCCATGGGCCGACTGGCGGCGGGAGCGGGCATCTTCGCCGAACCGACGGCGGCGAGCGCGGTGGCCGCGGCCGGCAAAATGACTGCCGCCGGCACCATCGACCGCAAGGCCAGCGTCGTGTGCATGATTACCGGCCACGGCTTCAAGGACTTCGGCATCTATCGTCAGATGCGCATGCGCGAGATCAGCGTGGCGGCCGGCGCGTCGCTGAACCGTGTTCTGGGCGAACGTGGCCGAGAGGATGCCGCGCCATGACGCTTTTCATCATTCGGCGCTTGCTGACCCTGCTGCCGACGCTGATCGTACCGCTGCTGCTGGTCTTTATCCTCCTGCATATGTCGCCGGGCGATCCGGCGGCCGTGATGCTGGGGGCGGACGCCACGCACCAGCAGGTTCAGGCGCTTCGCGAGCAGCTTGGCCTCAACGATCCATTCCTCGTGCAGCTTTTCACCTGGCTCGGCCGCATGGCCACGCTTGATCTGGGTGATTCCATCTTCCTTCGGATGCCCGTCAAGGATGCCATCGCGCAGCGCCTCGAACCCACGATCATGCTCACGCTCTATGCGCTGACGATAGCCATCGTCGTCGGCATGGCTTCGGGCATCGTGGCTGCCGTCAACCGCAACGGCATTGTCGACCAGTTGTCGATGACGGTGGCCATGGTGGGCGTGTCCATGCCCGAATTCTGGTTCGGGCTGATGCTCATCGTCGTGTTCGCGGTCGAGTTCCGGCTTTTCCCGGTTGCCGGCTACACGCCGCTGGATCAGGGTTTTTGGGCCTGCATCTGGTCCCTGACCCTGCCTGCCGTTTCGGTCGGCCTCGTACAGGCCGGCTTCATCGCCCGCATAACGCGTTCCAGCATGCTCGACGTCATCGGCGAGGACTTCGTCCGGACGGCCCGCGCCAAGGGTCTGCCGTCGCGCGTGGTCATCTTGCGCCATGCCCTCAAGAACGCGCTGATTCCGGTGCTCACCGTCATCGGCATCACCTTCGCCGTTCTGATGGGAGGCGCGATCGCCATCGAAACGGTCTTCAACATTCCCGGCATCGGCAGTTTGCTGGTCAATGCGGTGGCGCGGCGCGACTATCCCGTCATTCAGGGCGTGGTGCTGTTCATGGCGCTGACCTTCATCTTCATCAACCTGTTCGTCGACATTCTCTACGGCCTCATCGATCCAAGGGTGAAGAACCAATGAGCGCCTCAGGCCAAACCCCGCCCATATTGGCGATCCACGATCTCACGCTTGGGTTCCGGTTCCATCGCGGCGACGTTCAGGCGCTCGCGGCCGTTTCGATCGAGGTGGGCGAGCGCGAGATCGTGGGCATCGTCGGCGAAAGCGGATGCGGCAAGAGCATAACTGCCCTGAGCGTGATGGGGCTGCTGCCGGAAGGGACCGCGCGCATCATGGGCGGCAGGATCGAGTTCCGCGGCAGCGACCTGCTGACGATTCCGGCGCGCGAGCGGCGGCGGATGCGCGGCCGCGACATCGCCATGGTGTTCCAGGAACCGATGACGAGCCTGAACCCGATCATGCCGGTCGGCGAACAGATCGCAGAGCCGATCCGCCTGCATCTCGGCCTGAAGGGCGCCGCGGTCACCGAACACGCTCTTCAGGTGCTGGACAAGGTCGGTATTCCCCGCTCGCGCAACATCCTGCCGGACTACCCGCACCAATTGTCGGGCGGGATGCGCCAGCGCGTCATGATCGCGGTCGCGCTGGCCTGCAATCCGAGCCTCATCATAGCCGACGAGCCCACGACGGCGCTCGACGTGACCATTCAGGGCCAGATTCTCGACCTGATGCTGGAGGCGCGCGATACGTTTGGAACCTCCATCTTGTTCATCACGCACGACCTCGGGGTCGTTGCGGAAATCTGCGATCGCGTCGTCGTCATGTATGCCGGCAAGGTCGTGGAGACCGGATATACGGACGATGTGCTGTCCTCTCCCGGACACCCCTATACGCAGGGGCTGATCGGCTCGCTTCCCTCGCTCGACGATCGGCAGGAGCGCCTCGCGACGATTCCGGGCTCGGTTCCGGCCCTCTTAGACATGCCGCAAGGCTGCCGTTTCCGTCCGCGTTGCCCCCATGGCGACGATCGTTGCCGCCGCGATCCGCCTTCTGAAACCATCGGCGACCGAAGGATCGAATGCTGGAAAGCCAAACAGATCGGCGAAACGCAACATGGCTGACCCTCTTTTGCGCGTAAGCGATCTGCGCAAGAACTTCATCGTAGGCCCCATGTTCAAGCGCAAGACGGTGCAAGCCATTCGGGGTGTTTCCTTCGTTTTGAACAGGGGCGAGACGCTGGGCCTGGTCGGCGAGAGCGGCTGCGGCAAGTCGACCGCCGGCCGTGCGGCCATCGGGCTGATCGAACCCTGCTCCGGTTCTGTGGAATATGACGGCATCGACCTGGACACGGTGGGCGCGCGCCGGATGCGGCGCCTGCGTCAGGACCTTCAGATCATCTTTCAGGACCCGTACGCCTCGCTCGATCCGCGCATGAGCGTCGAGCGGATACTCACCGAGCCGCTGGCGATCCAGGGGATCGGCACGCCGGCCGAAAGACGCGAGCGCGTCATGGCCATCATTGCCGAGGTCGGATTGCGGGCCGATCACGCCGCGCGCTATCCGCACGAATTCTCCGGCGGTCAGCGCCAGAGAATCGGCATCGCGCGCGCCCTGATCCTCAATCCGAAGCTGATCGTCGCCGACGAACCGGTCTCGGCGCTCGACGTCTCGGTCCAGGCCCAGATCGTCAACCTGATGCAGGACGTCAAGGCCAGGCACGGCATGTCCTATATCTTCATCTCGCACGATCTGAGCGTCGTGAAGCACATTTGCGATCGTGTCGCGGTCATGTATCTGGGCGAGATCGTGGAAACGGCGAGGCGCGATGCGCTCTATGACGAGCCGCTGCATCCGTATACCAAGGCATTGATGTCGGCTATTCCCGGCCGAGGCGGCGCGCATAAGCGCATTACCTTGAGGGGCGACATACCGAGCCCCATATCGCCGCCCGCAGGCTGCGCCTTCCATACCCGTTGCCCGAGCGCCATGGCGATTTGCAGGACGGTCGCCCCGCCGGCCATCGAAACCGGTGGTCGACGCGTCGCCTGCCACCTTTACAATTGAATGCCGCAACCCCAGGAGGGCGGCTTGACCGCCTTGCCGCACTTGGCATCACATTGCCGACCGCTCCAAGGATCCTTGCCAATTATGTGCCGTTCGTCATCGAGGGCGACTGTCTCTACTTGTCTGGCCAAGCCGACGAAAAGAGGCGCCATATAGAGCACCACAACGCGTCCCCGGCTTTCCTCGCGGCTGACGGTGTTGATCCGATCAATGGCGAATGCTTTTGTGCCTATGTGGACCAGAATCTGGTGCCCCACACTTTGCCCTGGCGACATCGTCATCATGGACCATCTGGGCTGCCATAAGCGAAAGGCGGTGCGCGACGTGGCCCGATCGGCCGGCGCGCGGCTGTGGTATCCGCCGCCCTATTCGTCAGACCGCAACCCCATCGAGCAGAGCTTCGCCAAGATCAAGCATTGGGTGCGCATGGCCCAGAAACGAAGCATCGAGGACACGTGGCACCAGGTCGGACGCCCGCTCCCAACCATTAATGCCAACGAATGCGCCAACGACTTCAAAAATGCCGGATGCGAACCAACCTAAGCCAGATACGCTCTAAGGGCCTGTGGGGGTTCAGGATTTGGAGCCTGGTATGGTCGAACATCGTTCGGTTCAAGGAGCCAGGCCGCGGGAAGGGTTGTTCCCTTTCAAGGGCCGGCAACGCCGAAATGGGCGATTTTCGCCATATCTCTCCGGGACGCGGCGGATTTCGCCCCCGGCCGCGTTGAAACCGACGTCCGCTTCTTCCACTTCGCGACGGTCTTCTGGTTGATGCCATACCGCTTCGAGAGCGTCCTCAGGCTCTCTTGACTATTTTGTATTGCTCAACGCACCGCCTCTGTCGTGCGGGCGCTCCCGTGTAAAACCTGCCCCACAGTGCCTCCTTCCATGCCGCCGAAAAGACTGCACCATCAAAATCCGGGATCAAACAGCTAGGGCCTTTTGGAATTCAGGTTTCGCGTTGCCGCCGCGGAGTACGAAAAGCCCCCCATCCAAACGGCTTAACCGACCGGTAAGACTAACGCGCTTTAATCTGCCCCATGTTTGGCAAGGGGCAGGGCGAGTAATGGGTATGGTCAAGGCCCGTCGGCGTCCGGCGAGGTTGCTGCGGACGGGATCGGTTCTGGTGTTGGGCGGCCTTGTCTCCGGCTGTGCCGGCGACGTGATGCGCTTTTCCGACGATTTTTACACCGGCGCCGTGCCGACGCGCCCGCCGGCCGCCGTTCAGACGCCGTTTCCGGAGAACGTGCCGCTGATAACCGCGCCCGCCGAAACGCCCACGACCGCAACCGCGCACCGGCCGCTCCCGCAGGCGCAGCCATCGGTCGTCGCCCAGGAAATCGAGCGCCATGCCGAACTGGACCCGATCATCACCGCGGCGACGACGCCCGCCCCGCGCACCGCGAGCCGCGCCGCCGGCTGGACCGGCGCGGGCGGCACCTATGTCACGCTGACGTCCGGCGAGACGCTGTACAACCTGTCCAGGCGCTACGGCGTGCCGGTCGACGCGCTCACGCGCGTGAACGGCCTCTCCGATGCCGGCGCGGTCCGGGCCGGCCAGCGCATCCTCATCCCGACCTACATCCATGGCCGCTCGGTGCTGGTGTCCGCGCCCGATGCCGATGCCGGCGTGCGCGCGGCGCGTTCGAGCGTCGGCGGCCGCTCCGACGTCGCCCTTGAGCGCGCGCCGCTGCCGGCGGCGCGGCCGGTCGCTTCGGCGGCCAGCGTGCCCGCAGCCGTCCCGGACCGCGCCGTGCCCGCCGCGCCGGCCGAGGGCGGCCGCTACACGGTCCGGGCGGGCGATACGCTCTCGGCGATCTCGCGCCGGACCGGCGCCAGCATGGAGGCGATCAGGCGCACCAACGCGCTGACCGCCGACGTCGTTCGAATCGGTCAGACACTGATCATTCCCGGCCTTGCCGGCACGCCCGCATCCATGGCGGCGGTCGCCGACGCCGATGTCGATCCGATCGTCACCGGCGCGGTGACGCCCGCCTCGCGGCCGTCCGAGCCGGCCGCCACCGCCGCTCCAAGCGTGCGCGCCCTCGATGAGACAAGCACCGCGCGGGCGCCCGACGCGACGGGCGTGGCCACCATGCGCTGGCCGGCGCGCGGACGCGTCATTTCGGCGTTCGGCGGCAATTCGGGCGGCAGGCCCAATGACGGGATCGACATTTCGGTGCCCAAGGGCACGGCGGTCAAGGCGGCCGAGAACGGCGTCGTCATCTATGCCGGCGACGGGCTCAAGGAATTCGGCAACACGGTGCTGGTGCGCCATTCGGACGGCTATGTGACGGTCTATGGCCACCTGGACGCGATCGATGTGGCGCGCGGCGACACGGTCGGCCGCGGGCAGACGCTCGGCGCATCGGGCATGACCGGCAATGCGCGCCAGCCGCAACTGCACTTCGAGGTCCGCAAGGACACCGTGCCGGTTGATCCGGTCCGCTACCTGAACTAAAGGCTGTCCCTTAGGTCCCCTGACTATTGTCGCCGGGCGGCGGACGACTGAACGGCGGGCGCGACGATGGGCGATATCGAGCGATTTGAGACAGGCCGGCGCATGAGCCGGATCGTGGTTCATGGCGACCTTGTCTGGCCTGGCAATGCGGAACGGCCGGAACCAGCATAGCGGAACAAACCAGGGCTTTTTGGGGTTTGGGTTTCGGGTCTGGCGCGTGTCGGATTTCGTTCTCGGCAAGGCGAAAGGGCCGCCACGGTGTCACCCACCACAAGGCTCTTTCAACGCGGTCGGGCGCGAAATCCGCCTCGCCGAGATCGGATATGACGTGGAGATCATCTGCGTTGCGGCGCGGTCGAAACCCGGTCCATGAATTCCTGTCCATGAACCTCTGTCCATGAATTCCCGTCCCGCGGGACCGGGACCTGCGAACCCTTTTCCCGGCCTTCCGCCAGACGGTTGCAAGCACCGGTGCATTGCCGCCGGGGAGGCGATTCCGCCGCGCGGGGAACGGCGCTGCGCCGAATGGTGTCCGGATCAGATGACCGCGAAAAAAGACGAAGAGTGAACAAATCTTGAAAGTTTCATGAAATCAATGATTTGCCTGTCTTGTCAAGATAGAACAAAGATGGTACGAAAACCAAAACGGTTTTCTTTGCGCGCACCGGCGCTTTAACATAAGGGTAGACCATGGCTCAGAACAATCTGCGTTTGATCGAGGGCAAATCGGTGGACAAGTCAAAGGCTCTGGACGCGGCATTGGCGCAGATCGAGCGCTCCTTCGGCAAGGGCTCGATCATGCGCCTTGGCGTCAACGAGCAGGTGGTCGAGATCGAGACGGTCTCCACCGGCTCTTTGGGGCTCGACATCGCGCTTGGCGTGGGCGGCCTGCCCAAGGGCCGGATCATCGAGATCTACGGCCCGGAGAGTTCGGGCAAGACCACCATGGCGCTGCACACGGTGGCCGAGGCGCAGAAGGAGGGCGGCATCTGCGCCTTCATCGACGCCGAACACGCGCTCGACCCGGTCTATGCGCGCAAGCTGGGCGTCAATCTCGAAGACTTGCTGATTTCGCAGCCCGACACGGGCGAGCAGGCGCTGGAGATCGCCGATACGCTGGTGCGCTCGGGCGCGTGCGACGTTCTGGTGATCGATTCGGTCGCCGCGCTCACCCCGCGCGCCGAGATCGAAGGTGAGATGGGCGATTCACTGCCCGGGCTTCAGGCCCGGCTGATGAGCCAGGCGCTGCGCAAGCTGACCGCCTCGATCTCGCGCTCGAACACGATGGTCGTCTTCATCAACCAGATCCGGATGAAGATCGGCGTGATGTTCGGCTCGCCCGAGACGACCACGGGCGGCAATGCGCTCAAGTTCTACGCCTCGGTGCGGCTCGACATCCGCCGCATCGGCGCGGTGAAGGACCGCGACGAGGTGGTCGGCAACCAGACCCGCGTCAAGGTGGTCAAGAACAAGCTCGCCCCGCCCTTCAAGGAGGTCCTGTTCGACATCATGTATGGCGAGGGCGTCTCCAAGACGGGCGAACTGATCGATCTTGGGGTCAAGGCGGGCATTGTCGACAAATCCGGCGCCTGGTTCTCCCATGACAGCCAAAGGCTCGGGCAGGGCCGCGAGAACGCCAAGGGCTTCTTGCGCGACAATCCCGACGTGGCCGCGCGGATCGAACTGGCGCTGCGGCAGAATGCCGGGCTGATCGCCGACCAGCTGCTGCATGACGATGAAAGCGCCAAGGCCGCCGCGGGGGGCGCCGATTTCGACGGCGATGCGGCCGCCAAGGGCTAGAGCGTCCGGCGAAGGTGGAAGCACCGGAGCCGACAAGACACGCGCCAGGCCCGAAACCTGAACTCCAAAGACCCTAGGGCAACTCCAGCCAAAAGCCCGTCCCGGACTTGATCCGGGATGGGACCCGGTTGCGTGTGCGCAATTGGGACAAAACAAAGACCTGGCGCACTTGCTGCTTCAACGGAAAGCGAAGGCGCTCCAGGGTCTTTCATGCTCGGCACGAGGGTTTCGAGGCCGTGCTCGCCGATTGGGCCGTCCGTCCCGATTCCGGCATATCCTCGCTGCATTGCCCTTGAGGGTGGCGTTCAGGCTCCGCCTGCGATGCCATGCCGCGCCGCAAGGCTCGCCCTGTCGCTTTCGGTGAGCGGACGGACCCGTCCCTTTGACCGGCGACAGGGGCGGAAACCCAGCTTCTGGTAGAGCGGCAGCGCGGCGGGATGGTCGAGCGTGCAGGTGTTCACCGTCACCGCGTCCGGCTCGGCCTTCCACGCCGCCTCGACCGCCTTGCCGAGGAACCATTTGCCCAGCCCCAGCCCGTGCACGTGCGGCATCAGGCCGAAATAGGCCAGATCGGTCAGCGTCGCGGACTTGCGGCTAAGCTCGAAGAATCCCGAGGGCGCGCCGTCGACATGGAGCACGGTGATCTCGCATGTATCGGCATGGATCGCCTCGCGCAGCGGCGTGTCGGCCATGCGCAGCCGTGCCTCCCAGCTCCAGTGGACGCCCACCTGGAAATAGAGATAGCGATAGAAATGAAGCGGTGGCCTGCGCGCGAGCAGCAGCGCCGCATGGATGTTGGCCGGCCGTGGCGGATAGGCCGTCGGCGGCCGGTCCATGCGCAGATAGGTGATCGTGGTTTCGAGCGGTTCACCACCGCCCGCCCGATGGCCGGCGCGGTTCGGCTTCAGCCAGCCCATCGTCTCACCCGTCCGCCGGCCCGGTGGCGACCTGCGTGTCCGCGCGCGCGCCCCATTCGGACCAGGATCCGTCATAGAG
>NZ_CFIFWG010000057.1:0-1128 GCF_984466335.1 Roseitalea sp.
GCGGCGAAAAACTCTGTCCATCAAACCGCTTCCATCTAAAAACGAACCGCTCTAGGCACCGCGTTTGCGAAGCCCGCATCTTTCCGCTAGAGACGGCCATTGCCAGTCGGCCGGGCAGCCGCGGCGTTCCAGTGCCGAAAGGCGGGCGTCGAGGAAAGTCCGGGCTCCATGGAGCAACGGTGCCGGATAACGTCCGGCGGGGGCGACCCCAGGGACAGTGCCACAGAAAGCAGACCGCCTTTCGCATTTGCTGCGCAAATTGCTGAGGTAAGGGTGAAAGGGTGGGGTAAGAGCCCACCGCATGGCCGGCAACGGGCATGGCAGGGTAAACCCCACCGGGAGCAAGACCGAATAGGGACGGCGCGGGCGTTCTCGCCCAGTGGCTCCGCACCAGCCGTCCGGGTGGGTTGCACGAGGCGTCCGGCGACGGGCGCCCCAGATGAATGGCTGCCGGGCCGCCAATAGCGGCTCACAGAACCCGGCTTACAGGCCGGCTGGCAATTTTCCGTTCACGAAGCCGGCTTTCGGCGGCGTCCGAAGAGGCTGGTCGGGCGCATATTCGCAGGCGCGGGGGCGCCGCGCATCGCCGAAAGGCGCCTTCGGGCGCGCCCAAACGCAGCTCATTTGCGCAAAAACGCCCCGATCCGCGATCACATGCGATCAACGCAGCGTCCGCATTTTGTGAACGTGAGCGCGGTTGATCGAACGTCATCGCCGGGCCATTTCCCCAACGCTTTGAATTTTGGCGCTTTTTCCCTTCCCTGCATGCGATCACCAAGTGCGTGATCTCGGCGTTCGAGCACGTCCGGCTCGTTTTTTCGTGATTGGTATTTGTCCAGGCACCTCGCCAATTTCCGGTCATCGGACGCGCCGAACCAAACGAAACCGACCGGCGCTGTTCACCAGACAAGGCTTCCAATGGTTGGGGCCACGACAAGAAAAAGGAAAGAACCCATGAAAACGGCAATCATCGCACTCGCCGCCACGCTGATCAGCACCTCGGCCTTCGCCGCTCTGCCCGGCGACAAGTACGGCCTGTCGCAGATCAACACCGGCCACGTCTTCACCGATGAGGTCCTCGATGGCGGCAACTACTTCATCGAGCGCTACACGCTGAACGAAGACGGC
>NZ_CFIFWG010000057.1:1228-15931 GCF_984466335.1 Roseitalea sp.
TCGCGCAACGTGATCCAGCGCACCTTCCGCAACTCCGGCGACAGCTGATCGCCGCGCCCGATGGCGGGGTTCCACCTCCTGGCTCCGCCATCGAGCACCATGCATCTCCAAGAGGCTTCCAATGCTGGGGGCCGTAACAAAGAAGAGGGACAGAACCCATGAAAACCGCAATCATCGCACTCGCCGCCACCCTGGTCAGCACCTCGGCCTTCGCCGCTCTGCCCGGCGCCGTCAACACCGCACCGCATGGCGGCGCCGTGATGACCGACGAGGTCCTGGACGGGGGCAACTACTACACCGTGCGTTTCACGGTGAACGAGGACGGCTCGCGCAACGTGATCCAGCGCACCTTCCGCAACTCCGGCGACAGCTGATCGCCGCACCCGATGGCGGGGTTCCACCTCCTGGCCCCGCCACCGCCATAAAGACAACGGAATGGGCGCGGTTGCCCGCGTTACCTTCCGGGCATCCTCAAGCTGATCGCCGGCCGGTTCTCCGCGCCGGCGTTTCTTTTGCTCCGCCCAAGCCCGCATCCGCTGTTGCTCCTGCGTCCATGCCGACGCAAGCCCGATCCGCCATGAAAGGCCGATATCGTCGGATCGCCCTGGCGTCCGATCGCGGATCGAATCGCCTATTCCCGTTGACGCCCATATCAGCCCATGATACCCCAAACAGTGACGGCGTAATCGTCCTTTCAGCGTTTCGCGGTGCGGCATGGACGCCGTGCCCGACCGGCCGGGTCCGCGCGATGTATGGCGCGCCCGGCGCGCCAATCAACGGACAAGCGCCCGAGAGGGGCGGCCGCCCGGGCCGCGTGCGGATCTGAATCCGCGACGAAGGGGACAGGTTTGACCATGGCCGCACAGGGGGTCCTGCGTCGGACGGAAGCAGCGGGTGTCGTGCGTGGAGCGGTTTCTGTCCAATGCGGTGAACCGGATCGACGCCAAGGGGCGGGTGTCCGTGCCGGCGCACTTTCGCTCGGTTCTGCAACTGAAGGGACTGACCGACCTTTATGCGCTTCAGTCGATCGACATGGCGGCGATCGATGCGGGCGGCATGGACCTTCTGGAGCGATTCGAGCACAGGCTGGCGGACGACGACCCGTTCGACCGGACATCGGACGACATGTCGTTCTACGTCCATGGCGACGGGGCTTTCCTGAAGCTCGACGGGACGGGCCGGGTCACAGTGACCGATTTCATCCGCGAGCACACGGGCATAACCGATCAGGTGCATTTTGTCGGCCGGGGGCATTTCTTCCAGATGTGGTCGCCCGAGCGCTTCGCCGAGCATCGCGCGCAGGTGCGCGCGCGGCTTCTGGCCCAGCGCGAGGCGCGGGCCGGGGCGCGCCCGGCGTGAACGGGACGGCGCCCCACACGCCCGTCATGCTCGCCGAGGTGCTCGCCGCGCTCGCACCCCAACCGGGGGACACGATCGCGGACGGCACATATGGCGCCGGCGGCTACACGCGCGCGATCCTCGATGCGGGCGCAAGCGTCCTCGCCTTCGACCGCGACCCGGACGCGATCGCGGCGGGCGCGCCCCTTGTCGGCGCCTCGGGCGGGCGGCTGCGGCTCGTCGAGGCGCCGTTCTCGACGCTGGCCGGCCATGTCGCGCCCGCTTCGCTGGATGGATACGTTCTCGATATCGGGATCTCCTCGATGCAGGTCGACCAGGCCGAACGCGGATTTTCGTTCCGCCATGACGGCCCGCTCGACATGCGCATGGCGCAGGCGGGCCTCAGCGCGGCCGATGTCGTCAACCGCTTCGACGTCAAGGATCTGATCCGCATCATCGGCATTCTGGGCGAGGAGCGCGCCGCGCCGACAATCGCCCATGGGATCGATCGCGCCCGGCGCGAGGCGCCGGTCACCACCACCGGGCGGCTCGCCGCGATCGTCCAGGCGGTGCGGCCACGCAAGGGGCGCGATGCCATCCATCCCGCGACGCGCACGTTCCAGGGCCTGCGCATCTTCGTCAATGACGAGTTGCGCGAACTGGCCCGCGCGCTGTTCGCCGCCGAAACCTGCCTGAAGCCGGGCGGCAGGCTTGCGATCGTCACCTTTCATTCGCTGGAGGACCGTATCGTCAAGCGTTTCATCACCGACCGGACCGGCCGGACCGGCCGGTCCGGCGGTTCGCGGCACATGCCGGCCATGGCGCCGCTGCCGCCGACGCTTTCGGTCTCCGGCAAGGCGATGGCGAGGCCGTCGGCGGCGGAGGTCGAAGTGAACCCGCGCGCCCGCTCGGCCAAGCTGCGCGCTGTCGTCCGCGCAGATGCGCCCGCGCGGACAGCGGACATGGCGATCTTCGGCCTGCCCGACCTGCCCTGGCCCGAGCCGAACCGGAGAAGCGCCCCATGATGCGGATCGTCAATCTCGCCCTCGTGGCGCTGGTGATCGCCGCGGCGACCTGGACCTACGCCATAAAGCACGAATCCGAGCAGCGCCTGGCCGAAATCCGCAAGCTGGAGCGTCAGATAGACCTCGAACGCCAGACCATCGATCTGCTCAGGGCGGACTGGGCGCATCTGAGCCACCCGCAGCGCCTTCAGCGGCTGGTCGAGCGCTATCAAGCCGAACTGGGCCTTGAAACGCCGGCCGCCGATCAGTTCGTGACCGTCCGGGACCTGCCCGGCCCACCGCAATTCGACCCCGGCGACCCCATCGGCGACATCATCGTCGGTGTGCCTTCGGACACGCTGACGACGGGCAGCGTCGACCGGGGAGGCCGGCAATGACGGCGTCGGTCCGCCCGCACATCCGTTTCGGGCACTCCTTACGCCTTCGCATCCGGCCAATGGCAGGGCGCGGCGATCGGGTGCTGCGCATGGGCCGGCGCCGGCTCGGGGTGGCCATTGCCTGCTTCCTTGCGGTCTACGGGCTGATCGGCGGGCGGCTGGTCCAGTACGGGCTCGCCGATCTCGACCATGCGCGCAGCCATGGCGTCGACGACCGGATCCTGGCCGTCCGGCCGGACCTGGTCGACAGGCGCGGCAATCTGCTGGCGACCGACATTCGCGTGCCGGCCCTTTATGGCGAACCGCGCCGTATCATCGACCCGGACGAGGCGGTCGAGGCGCTCGCCAGCGTGCTGCCGGACGTCGATTATCGGGACTGGCACCGCAAGCTGTCCTCTGGCGCGGGTTTTGTCTGGCTGCGCCGCGAGATCACGCCCAAGCAGCAGGCCGATGTCATGGCGCTCGGCATTCCGGGCATCGGCTTCCGTGAGGAAACCCGGCGCTTTTATCCGGGCGGGGCGACCGCCTCGCACATTGTGGGCCTGGTCAATGTCGACAATGCCGGCACGGCGGGCATGGAGAAATATGTGGACGGCCAGGGTCTTGGCACGTTTCAGGCGCTGGACTTCGACCAGTCCGGCGCCATTGAGCCGGTGCGGCTTTCGATCGACACCGGCGTGCAGCATATCTTGCGCGACGAACTGGTTCAGGCGATTCGGCGCTACCGGGCGATAGCGGCCGGCGGCGTGGTCCTGAACGCAAGGACCGGCGAGGTGGTCGCCATGGTCTCGCTGCCCGACTACGACCCCAACAACCCGTTCAACGCGCTCGACAAGGACCGGCTGAACCGCATGTCGGCGGGCACGTTCGAGATGGGCTCCACCTTCAAGGCGTTCACGACGGCCATGGCGCTCGATTCGGGCAAGGTGACGCTCGACAGCCGCTTCGACGCGCGCAAGCCGATCCGCTACGGCCGCTTCACCATCAACGATTTCCATGCCAGGAGGCGCATCCTTTCGGTGCGCGAAACGTTCACCTATTCCTCCAACATCGCAACGGCGAAGATGGCCGAGGTGGTGGGCATCGAGGGGCACCGGGCGTTCCTGGACCGGCTCGGCCTGCTCGACCGGATGGAGATCGAACTGCCAGAGGCGGCGCGGCCGCAGGAGCCGTCCGAATGGACGCAACTGAACTCGATCACCATCTCGTTCGGCCATGGCGTGTCGACCACGCCGTTGCAGACCGCGGTGGCCGCGGCCGCGCTGGTCAATGGCGGCATGCTGATCCCGCCGACCTTCCTGCCGCGTACCGCCGATGAGGCGGGCGCGCTGGCCACGCAGGTCATCGGGGCCGAGACCAGCGCCATGATGCGCTATCTGTTCCGTCTGAATGTCGAGCGCGGATCGGGCCGGCGCGCCGAGGCCGAGGGCTTCTTCGTCGGCGGCAAGACGGGCACCGCCGAAAAGGTCGTCAACGGCCGCTATTCGGGCGACCATCGTTTCAACGCCTTCCTCGCCGCCTTTCCGATGGACGATCCCGACTATGTGGTGCTGGTGTTCATCGACGAGCCCCAGCCGGAGCAGGGCCGGCAGAGCGCGACGGCCGGCCTGAACGCGGCGCCGACCGCGGGCCGCGTGATAAGCCGGGCGGTGCCGCTTTTGGGTGTGGAACCTCGCCATGACGTCTCCCGTGATGCCTTGCTCGTGTCGTATTAGACAGTCACAAGGAGCGCGATTCTGACGGGACGATCCATGCACTTCACCGAATTTGCGACGCTTTTCGCGCTTATGCCCGAGGCGCTGCCCGAAGGTGGCTTTTCCGGTGTCGCCTCGGATTCGCGATCCGTGCGCGAGGGCGATCTGTTCGTGGCGGTGCCGGGCACCAGCGCCGATGGCGCCGCGTTCGCAGGTGAAGCCGTCGAAAGGGGCGCTGCGGCCGTCCTGTGCGGTCCCGACGCCGCCGTTTCGGTCGATGCGCCCGTCATCCGCCTCGCCGATCCGCGCCGCGCCCTGGCGCTGATCGCGGCCCGGCTGCACCGGCCGCAGCCCGAAACCATGGTCGCGGTCACGGGCACGGCGGGCAAGACGTCGGTCGCCTCCTTCACACGCCAGATCTTCGCCCATGCCGGTCACAAGGCGGCATCGATCGGCACGACCGGCGTGGTCGCGCCGCACATGACCATCGAAGGCGCGCTGACGACGCCCGATCCGGTCAGGCTGCACCGGCTTCTCGCCGAGCTTGCGGGCGCGGGCGTCACCCACGGCGCGATGGAGGCGTCCAGCCACGGTCTCGACCAGCGTCGGCTCGACGGCGTGGAGCTGGCGGCCGCCGGCTTCACCAATCTGGGCCGCGACCATCTCGACTACCACGCCGGCATGGAGGACTATTTCGCCTGCAAGATGCGCCTGTTCGACACGCTGCTCGGCGCGGGCGGGCCGGCGGTGATCTTCGCCGACGATGCCTGGTCGGACCGCGCGATCGAGGCGGCGCGGGCAGCCGGCCGCGATGTGCGCACGGTCGGCCGCAAGGGCGATTTCATCGCGCTCAAGCGCGTCGAGCATGAAAGGCACAAGCAGATCGCCGAACTGACCCATGCGGGCGCGACGCACCGGCTCGTGCTGCCGCTGGCCGGCGATTTCCAGATCGCAAACGCGCTTGTGTCCGCCGGGCTGGCGATCTCGGCGGGCGTCGCGCCGGACGCGGCGTTCGCCGCGCTCGACCATTTGCAGGGCGCGCCGGGCCGGCTCGATCTGGTCGGTACCGCCGGCAACGGCGCCGCGGTCTATGTGGATTATGCCCACAAGCCCGACGCGCTCGAACAGGTTCTCAAGGCCGTGCGTCCGTTCACGACGGGCAGCGTGGCCGTGGTGTTCGGCTGCGGCGGCGACCGCGATCCGGGCAAGCGGCCGATCATGGGCGCGGTGGCGCGGCGCCTGGCCGATCTGGTCTATGTCACCGACGACAATCCGCGTTCCGAGGATCCGGCCGCGATCCGCGCCGCGATCATGCAGGCGGCGCCCGGCGCCGCCGAGATCGGCGACCGGCGGGCGGCGATCCGCGCGGCGATCGCCGCGCTCGGCCGGGGCGATACGCTGGTGATCGCCGGCAAGGGGCACGAGACGGGCCAGACGGCGGGCGCTGTCACGCGTCCCTTTTCCGATCATGAGGAGGCGCGGGCCGCGCTCGCCGAGGTGGCCGCATGAGCGCGGAAGCCGAAACGCCGCCGCTGTGGACCGGCCAGGACATGCTGGATGCGATGGAGGCCCGCCCGGTCGGCGGCACGGCGGGCGCCGTCACCGGCATCTCCATCGATACGCGCACGCTTACGCCGGGCGATGCCTTCTTCGCCATCAGGGGCGACACCCATGACGGCCACGCCTTCGCTTCCAAGGCGGTGGCGGCCGGCGCCTCGTGTCTCGTCGTGCAAGAGGACAAGATCGCCGCGCTTGGCGGTCTCACCGTGCCGCTGCTGGTGGTGCCCGACGTGCTCGAAGGGCTGCGCCGGCTCGGCCGGGCGGCGCGCGCCCGCACCAAGGCGCGCATCATCGCGGTGACCGGCTCGGCGGGCAAGACGACGACCAAGGACGCGCTGCGCCATGTGCTGGGCCGCTGCGGCGCCGTGCATGCCCCGGTCGCCTCCTACAACAACCATTGGGGCGTGCCGCTGACGCTGGCGCGCATGCCCGCCGCAACCGCGTTCGCCGTCTTCGAGATCGGCATGAACCATGCCGGCGAGATCACGCCGCTCGTCAAGCTGGTGCGGCCGCAGATCGGCATGATCACGCTGATCGCCGCCGCCCATCTGGGCAATTTCAAGGATCTGGACGGCATCGCCCACGCCAAGGCAGAGATTTTCTCGGGCGTGGTGCGCGGCGGCACCGGCCTGATCAACCGCGACGACAAGCGCTTCAGGCTGCTGGCCGGGCTGGCCGGCAAGGCGGGCGTGAACAAGATCATCGGCTATGGCGCGGACAAGAAGGCCGACGCCCATCTTATCAAGGCGAGGTATCACGCCGACTGTTCCTGCGTGACGGCCAGGGTGTTCGGCGAGGAGGTCGCCTTCAAGGTGGGCCTTCCTGGCAAGCATGTGGTGCAGAACATGCTCGGCGTGCTGGCCGCCTGCCATCTGATGGGCGCCGACCTGATGACGGTCGCCCATGCGCTGGCCGACCTGCCGGCGCCCGAGGGGCGCGGCAAGCGCTATCGGTTCAGGGCGGGGGCGGGCGCGTTCACGCTGATCGACGAGAGCTACAACGCCAATCCCGCCTCGATGGAGGCCGCGCTCGACCTGCTCGCCGCGGTCGAGCCGAAGGCCGGCGGCAAGCGCATCGCGGTGCTCGGCGACATGCTCGAACTGGGGACCCATGCGCGCGCGCTGCACGCGGCGCTGGCCGAGCCGGTCAGGAAGGCCGGTCTCGACCGTCTCTATCTGGCCGGAGCGGAGATGTCCGCCCTGGCCGGGGCGCTGGGCGACGGCGGCCCTCCGACCGACCATTTCGACGATGTCGATGCGCTTGGCGCCGCGCTCAAGCGCGATATCGCCGAAGGCGATGCGGTGATGATCAAGTCCTCGAAAGGCATCGGGTTTTCGCGGCTGGTCACATTGTTCCGCGGCGAAGATCCCCAGACACCATGATGCCGGCTGCACTGCGGGGGAGGGCGACATGCTGTTCTGGTTGACCGAGTTCTCCGATCAGGTGCAGGTCTTCAACCTGTTCCGCTACATCACCTTCCGCACCGGCGGCGCGCTCCTGACGGCGGCCTTCATCGTGTTTTTGTTCGGACCGCGCATCATCGATGCGCTGCGGCTGCGCCAGGGCAGGGGGCAACCCATCCGCGCCGACGGACCGCAGACCCACTTCAAGAAAGCGGGCACGCCGACCATGGGCGGGCTGATGATCCTGATCGGGATCATCGGGGCGACGCTTCTTTGGGGCAATCTGGCCAACCCCTATGTCTGGGTCGTCACGGCGGTCGCGCTCGGCTTCGGCGCGATCGGCTTTTACGACGATTATCTCAAGGTCACCAAGCAGACCGACAAGGGCTTTTCGGGCCGGTCGCGGCTGGCGCTGGAGTTCCTGATCGCCGGCCTGGCCGCCTATGTGATCATGCGCGCGGGCGACGTGCCCTTCTCTTCGTCGCTCGCCTTTCCCTTCTTCAAGGACTTCCTGATCAATCTGGGCATTTTCTTCATCCCGTTCGCCGCCTTCGTCGTGGTTTCGGCGGGCAATGCGGTGAACCTGACCGATGGGCTCGACGGGCTCGCCATCGTGCCGATCATGATCGCGGCCTCCTCCTTCGGGGTGATCGCCTACCTTTCGGGCAACGCCATCTTCGCCGATTATCTTCAGATCCACTTCGTGCCGGGCACGGGGGAACTGGCCGTCGTCCTGGGCGCGGTGATCGGGGCGGGCCTGGGCTTTTTGTGGTTCAACGCGCCGCCGGCCGCCATCTTCATGGGCGATACTGGATCGCTCGCGCTCGGCGGGCTGATCGGCGCCGTCGCCGTCGCCACCAAGCATGAGATCGTCATGATCATCATCGGCGGGCTGTTCGTGCTCGAAGCGCTGTCGGTGATCATCCAGGTGGGCTATTACAAGATGACCGGGCGGCGCGTGTTCCTGATGGCGCCGATCCATCATCATTTCGAAAAGCTCGGCTGGACCGAAAGCCAGGTGGTGATCCGCTTTTGGATCATCGCCGTCATCCTGGCGCTGGTCGGCCTGTCCACGCTCAAGCTGCGGTGAGGCGTCGATGATCCCGGTCACCGCGTTCAAGGACACAAGCTGCGCCCTGTTCGGCCTTGGCGGCTCGGGCATGGCGAGCGCGCGCGCGCTCCTGGCCGGCGGGGCCAAGGTGATGGCCTGGGACGACGATCCGGACACGGTCGCAAGGGCCGGGGCGGAGGGGATCGCCACGGGCGACCTGCGCGCGGCCGACTGGTCGGCGTTCGACGCGCTGGTGCTGGCGCCCGGCGTGCCGCTGACCCATCCCGAGCCGCACTGGACCGTTCGCAAGGCCAAGGCGCAGGCGGTGCCCGTCATCGGCGACATCGAACTGTTCTGCCGGCAGCGCGACCTGACGGCCCCCGGCGCGCCGTTCGTCGCCATCACCGGCACCAACGGCAAATCGACCACCACCGCGCTGATCGCCCATATCCTCCGGTCGGCGGGCCGCGACGCGCAGATGGGCGGCAATATCGGCGTGCCGGTCCTCGATCTCGATCCGCCGGCGGCGAACCGTATCCACGTTGTCGAGTGCTCCTCGTTCCAGATCGACCTTGCGCCGGGCATCAATCCGCGGATCGGCATCCTTTTGAACCTGTCGGAGGATCATCTCGACCGGCACGGGACGATGGAAAACTATGCGAGCGTCAAGAAACGGCTCGTCGAAAATGCCGATCAGGCCATCGTTTCGGTTGACGATGGCTGGTGCGCCTCGATCGCCGATCTGCTCGACGAGACGGGCGGCGACGTCACCCGGATTTCGGTCGCGGGCGGCGGCGCGCCCGATCTCGGCGCCGCGCCGGCGCTGCGCGGGGATCATAACCGGCAGAACGCGCTCGCCGCGCTCAACGCCTGCCGCATGCTCGGCCTTTCGGGCGATGAGATCATGGCGGGCATGGCCTCCTTCGCCGGCCTGGCGCACCGGATGCAGATCATCGCCCGGCACGGGCGCGTTCTGTTCGTCAACGATTCCAAGGCCACCAATGCCGATGCGGCGGCAAGGTCGCTGGCCAGCTTTCGCGATGTTCACTGGATCGCCGGCGGGCTCGCCAAGCAGGGCGGCATCGCCGCGCTCGCGCCGTTCTTCGAACGGATCGCCAAGGCCTATCTGATCGGGGAGGCGGCGCCCGCCTTCGCTGCGACGCTGGGCGGGCGCGTGCCCTACGAGATCGCGGCCACGCTCGACGTCGCTGTGCGGCATGCCGCCGCCGACGCGGCGCGCAGCGATGCGGGCGAGCCGGCCGTGCTGCTGGCGCCCGCGGCGGCCAGCTTCGACCAGTTCGCCAATTTCGAAAGGCGCGGCGAAGCCTTCGCCGCCGCCGTCACGGCGCTCGACGCCGACACGGAACCGCGCCGCGCCGCGAAGGGAGGGGCCTGATGCAACGCCGCAGCGACCGGCGCCCGGTCACCGAATGGTGGCGCACCGTCGACCGGTGGTTCCTGTTCGCCTTCATCGCGCTGATCGGTTTCGGGATCGTGCTGTCCTTCGCCGCAAGCCCCGATGTGGCCGAACGGATCGGGCTCGACACGTTTCACTTCGTCGAGCGGCATGCCCTGTTCGTCGTTCCCGCCATCGCGGTGATGATCGGCGTCTCCTTCCTCGACGACCGGATGGTGCGGCGCATGGCGCTGGTCGTTCTTGTCGGCGCCATGGCGCTGATGGTGGCGACGCTGTTCCTGGGCGTCGAGGTGAAGGGCTCTCGACGCTGGATGCGTCTCGCCGGCGTTTCGGTGCAGCCGTCGGAATTCGTCAAGCCGGCCTTCGTGATCATCTGCGCCTGGCTGTTCGCCGAACGCCTCAGGCGCCCGGACATTCCGGGTAATCTGCTTGCCGGCGTCCTGTTCGTGTCGATCGCCGCCCTGCTCCTCGCCCAGCCGGATCTGGGGCAGACGGTTCTGGTCGCGGCCACATGGGGCGCCATGTTCTTCATGGCCGGCATGAGCTGGCTGTGGATCGTCGTGCTGGGCGGCATCGGTCTTGCCGGCCTGGCCGGCGCCTATCTGACGCTGCCGCACGTGGCGAACCGCATCGACGGCTTTCTCGGCGGCGCGGCCGATACGTTCCAGGTCGACACTGGCCGCGAGGCGATCGTGCGCGGCGGCTGGTTCGGCCAGGGGCCGGGCGAGGGCACGATCAAGCGCATCCTGCCCGACAGCCATACCGATTTCGTATTCGCCGTGCTCGCCGAGGAGTACGGCATCGTCCTGTGCATGGTGCTGGTCGTGGTGTTCGGGCTGATCGTCCTGCGCGGCCTTTTGCGCGCGTTCGGCGAGGAGGACCATTTCCGCCGGCTGGCGGTGAGCGGTCTTGTCGTGCTGATCGGCCTGCAATCGATGATCAACATCATGGTCAATCTGCAATTGCTGCCGGCCAAGGGCATGACGCTGCCGTTCGTCTCCTATGGCGGCTCGTCGATGATCGCGGTTGCGATCACCGCCGGGTTCGTGCTGGCGCTGACCCGCCGGCGGCCGGAAGCGCGCTTTGCCCATATGCGCTTTCCGGGCGACCAGGCGATGCGGACGGCGCGATAGATGGCGGTTGGCGGCGGCACGATCCTGCTTGCGGCCGGCGGCACGGGCGGGCATCTGTTCCCCGCCGAGGCGCTGGCGCACGCGCTGACCGCGCGCGGCTGGGCGGTGCATCTGGCGACCGATGCCCGCGCCCACAGATACGCCCACCGGTTCCCGGCGGGGTCGATGCACGTGATCAGCTCCGACACGCCCTCGGGCAAGAGCCCGCTCAGGCTGGCGCGCGCGGGGCTGGCGCTCTGGGCCGGCATGCGCCAGTCGCGCCGTCTCCTGGCCGATCTCAAGCCGAAGGCCGTCGTCGGCTTCGGCGGCTATCCGACCGTGCCGCCGGTCTTCGTCGCCGCCGGCGCGTTTGCGACCGTGATCCACGAGCAGAACGCGGTGATGGGCCGGGCCAACAAGCTGCTCGCGGGCCGGGCGACGGCGATCGCCGGCGGGTTTCTGAAGGCCGAGGGTCCGTGGGCCGGCAAGATCGTGACGACCGGCAATCCGGTGCGGCCGCCGGTGATCGAGGCGGCATCCACGCCCTATGCGCCGCCCGGCGAGGATGGCCCGATACGGCTGGTGGTGTTCGGCGGCAGCCAGGGGGCGCGGTTCTTCTCCGAGGCGGTCCCGGCCGCCTTGTCGCTGCTGCCCGACGCGCTGCGATCGCGCATCGCGATCACCCAGCAGGCGCGGCCCGAGGACGAGGCCGGGGCGAGGGCGGCCTATGCCGGTCTGGGCATTGCCGCCGATATCGCGCCCTTCTTCGACGATCTGCCCGCGCGGATCGGCGCCGCGCACCTGGTCCTTGCGCGGTCGGGCGCCTCGACCGTCTCGGAGATCGCCGCGATCGGCCGGCCGGCGATCCTCGTTCCCTATCCGCACGCGCTCGACCACGACCAGGCGGCCAATGCCCGGGCGCTGGCGGACGCCGGCGGCGCGCTGGTGCGGCGTCAGGACGAACTGACGCCGGCCGCGATCGCCGGCGAGCTGACGCGCCTGCTCGCCGATCCGGACGGCCTTGCCCGGATGGCGGCCGGGGCGAGGGCCGCCGGCAGGCCGCAGGCGGCGTCCTTGCTTGCCGACCTGGCCGAGGCTATTGCGGAAGGTCAGTCGCCGGCCGATTTTCGCGCCCGGCGCCGGTGAACCAGGACGGGGAAGGCGCCCATGAAGATGCCGCAGAACATCGGGACGGTGCATTTCGTCGGCATTGGCGGCATCGGCATGAGCGGCATCGCCGAGGTGCTGCACAATCTGGGCTATCGGGTGCAGGGCTCGGACCAGGCCGACGGCGCAAATCAGCGGCGGCTGCGCGACAGGGGCATCAGGGTGCTCGTCGGCCATGACCCCGCCCATCTGGACGCTGCGGACGTCGTCGTGGTTTCCACCGCCATCAGGCCCGACAATCCCGAACTGGTCGCCGCGCGCGAGAAGCTGCTGCCGGTCGTGCGCCGCGCCGAGATGCTGGCCGAGATCATGCGGTTCCGCAACGCCATCGCCATCGGCGGCACGCACGGCAAGACGACGACGACCTCGATGGTCGCCACGCTGCTCGATGCCGGCGGGCTCGATCCGACCGTGATCAATGGCGGCATCATCAACGCCTACGGCACCAATGCGCGCATGGGCGAGGGCCAGTGGATGGTCGTCGAGGCCGACGAGAGCGATGGCACCTTCCTCAAGCTGCCCGCCGAGATCGCCGTGATCACCAACATCGATCCCGAACATCTGGACCATTACGGCTCGTTCGAGGCGGTGCGCGCCGCCTTCCGGCAGTTCATCGAGAACGTGCCGTTCTACGGCTTCGGCGTGGCCTGCATCGACCATCCCGAGGTGCAGGCGCTGGTTTCCCGCGTGACCGACAGGCGCCTTGTCACCTACGGCCGGAACCCGCAGGCCGACGTGCGTTTCACCCCGCGCGGCATGGACGGGGCGACCTCGCTGTTCGACGTCGATATCCGCGGCCGCAAGACGGGCGAGGCGATCGCGCTGGGCGGGCTGCGCCTGCCCATGCCCGGCGCGCACAACGTCTCCAACGCCACCGCCGCCATCGCGGTCGCCCATGAACTGGGCATGAGCCCGGCGGCGATCAAGGAGGGGCTTTCGGCGTTCGGCGGCGTCAGGCGCCGCTTCACCCACACGGGCGACTGGAACGGCGTGCGCGTCTTCGACGATTACGCGCACCATCCCGTCGAGATCAAGGCGGTGCTGGCGGCGGCACGGCAGGCGGCTGGCGAAGCCAAGGTTTTTGCCGTCATGCAGCCGCATCGGTTCACGCGCCTGCGCGACCTGTTCGACGATTTCGCGGCCTGCTTCAACGAGGCGGACACGGTGATGGTCGCGCCGGTCTATGCGGCCGGCGAGGCACCGATCGAAGGCGCCGATTCGGCCGGGCTGGTTGGCCGCATCAAGGCCGGCGGGCATCGCGACGCGCGCCTGATCGCCGGACCGGCCGATGTCGCGACGGTGGTCCGCGCCGAGGCCGGGCCGGGCGATTTCGTCGTCTATCTGGGGGCTGGCGACATCACCCGGTGGGCCTGCGCGCTGCCCGGGGAACTGGCCGGCGGGGCGGCCGCATGAGCACGGTCGATGGTGATGCGCTGATGGAACGGCTTGGGCCGCATCTGCCTGAGGTGCGCGGCCGCCTCAAGCCAAACGCGCCGATGAGCGCGATCACCTGGTTCCGCACGGGCGGGCCGGCCGAACTCTTGTTCCAGCCGGCCGATGGCGACGATCTGGCCGCCTTTCTCGCCGCATTGCCCGCCGAGGTGCCGGTGATCGTCGTCGGCGTCGGCTCGAACCTTCTGGTGCGCGATGGCGGCATAAAGGGCGTGGTCGTGCGCCTGCCGGCCAGGGGGTTCGGCTTCATCGAGGTGCTGGAAGGCCACCGGATCCGGGCAGGGGCGGCCGTGCCCGACAAGCGCCTTGCGGCCGCCGCGCTCGAAGCGGGGCTTGGCGGCTTTCACCATTATCACGGCATTCCCGGTTCGGTCGGCGGCGCGCTGCGCATGAATGCGGGCGCCAATGGCGTCGAGACGCGCGAGCGCGTGGTCGAGGTCAAAGCCGTCGACCGGCAAGGCGCGTGGCACACGCTGAGCAATGACGCGATGGGCTATGGCTATCGGCATGCGTCGGCGCCGGCCGATCTGATTTTCACCCAAGCCACGTTCGAGGGCTATGCCGAAGACAAGGCCGTCATCAAGACCAGCATGGATGAGGTGCAGACCCATCGCGAGACGGCGCAGCCGGTCAGGGAAAAGACCGGCGGCTCGACCTTCAAGAACCCGGAGGGCGGATCGGCCTGGAAGGCGGTCGATGCCGCCGGCTGCCGCGGTCTGATGATCGGCGCGGCGCAAATGAGCCCGATGCATTGCAACTTCATGATCAACACGGGCGGGGCGACCAGCCACGATCTCGAACTGCTCGGCGAGACGGTGCGCACGCGCGTGCTCGATCATTCGGGCGTGCGGCTGGAGTGGGAAATCAAGCGGATCGGCGAATTCGCCGACACCGAAGACCCGGTGCAGCCGTTCCTGGGCCGGCTTTTATAGGCTGGCGGGCAGCCGCTAGAGCGTTTCAACGAAACCTGAACCCCCACAGACCCTAGTGTGGTGGATTTGAAGTTCGTACGGAGCATGCTGCGTAACGAAGCGAACTTCAGATCCGGGACACTAGAGCGGTTCGTTTTTAGATGGAAGCGGTTTGATGGACAGAGTTTTTCGCCGC
>NZ_CFIFWG010000058.1:0-4536 GCF_984466335.1 Roseitalea sp.
GGAGATCGAGCGCACCAAGCTGCTGCTGGACGACCTGGAACGCAAGGACGAGATCATCTCCGTGCTCGACATGGCCGAATCGGGCTCGGGCGTGCGCATCTTCATCGGCTCGGAGAACCGCCTCTTCTCCCTGTCGGGCTCGTCGCTGGTCGTCGCGCCCTATCGCGACGGCAACCGCCGGGTGGTCGGCGCGCTGGGCGTGCTGGGCCCGACCCGGCTCAACTATGCGCGCATCGTGCCCATGGTCGACTACACCGCCCAACTGGTCTCGCGCATGATCGAGCATGAATAGGGCGCGCCGGCCGGGGTTGATTTTTCGGCGTGCGCACTCGATATCGCGGCCAAAGCGCTTCCCCGAACCGATGGACAGGATGAATGGCTGACAATGATCGCAAGCCGGAAGGCGCCGGCCCGGACGTCAATCCCGCCAGCCGCGAGGGCCTGCGCAAGGCCGCCGACGAGCTTTTGAAGGCCGACCGGGCCGCCCGCCGGCGCGCGGCCGCCGCCGATGCCGACGCCTATGCCGAATTCGAGGCGGCGAACGATCCGGACGGTTTCGACCATGAAACGGCCGATGGCGGGTTTGCCGGCGCGGCGATCGCCGAGGAGATCGAGGCGATCCGGGCCGAGAACGCCGACATGAAGGAGCGGCTCCTGCGCCTTGCCGCCGACATGGAGAATCTGCGCAAGCGCACCCAGCGCGAGGTCGCCGACGCCAAGGTCTACGCGGTCACCGGCTTTGCGCGCGACATGCTGGGCGTGACCGACAATCTGCGCCGCGCCATCGAGGCGGTCACCGACGAGCAGCGCGACGGTGCCGACGCCACGCTCAAAAACCTGCTCGAAGGGGTGGAACTGACCGAGAAATCCATGCTGTCGGCGATGGAGCGGCACGGCGTCAGGCGGCTGGCGCCGGAGGGCGAGCGGTTCGATCCGAACTTCCACCAGGCGATGTTCGAGGTGCCCAATCCTGACGTGCCCAGCAGCACCGTCGTCCAGGTGGTGCAGGCGGGCTATTCGATCGGCGAGCGGGTGCTGCGCCCGGCCATGGTCGGCGTCGCCAAGGGCGGGCCCAGAGCAGAGAAGGCGGAGAAGGCCGACAAAGGTGAAAGCGCCCGGAAGCAAGAGCCCGGCGCGCCGGAGGCCGAAGCCGAAAAGGACGCGTGAACACGGTCAGGGCGCGACCTCTGCGAACAGTCGCCACGCCATCGCGGCGGCGCGGTCATGGATGGCCGCCCGGTCCACGCCGGGCGGATCGACGCAGATCGCCGGCCGTGGAAAATCAACCCCTGATCAGCCCGGCATCGATCGCCGCCTGACGCAGCGAGACCTGCGGGCGCGGGCCGACCTGTTCGATGACGATGGCGGCGGCGAGCGCGCCCAGCCGGCCGCAGGTCCGCATGTCCATGCCCCTGGTGTAGCCGTAAAGGAAGCCGGCCGCGTAGAGATCGCCGGCGCCGGTCGTGTCGACGAGCTTGTCGATCGGCGCGGCCGCGACCGCCGTATGGGCTCCCTCGCCGTCGATGATCATCGATCCCTTTTCCGAACGCGTGACGACGGCGATCACGCAGTCGGCGGCGAGCGCCTCGCGCGCCGTGTCCAGATCGGCGGTCTGGTAGAGAGATTTCGCCTCGTCCTCGTTGGCGAACACGATGTCGACCGTGCCCGAGCGCATCAGATCGACGAATTCCTCGCGATAGCGGTCCACGCAGAACGGGTCCGAAAGGCTCATGGCCACCACGTTGCCATGGGCGTGCGCGATCTCGGCGGTCCGGCGGATCGCCGCCTTGGCGCGCGGCGGGTCCCACAGATAGCCCTCGAAATAGGTCACCTTGGATTGCGCCGCCTTGTCCGCCTCGACATCCTCGGGGCCCAGTTCCACGCAGGCGCCCAGATAGGTGTTCATGGAGCGCTCGCCGTCGGGGGTGACGAAGATCATCGAGCGCGCCGTCGGCGGGTTTCCGTTCAGCGCCATCGTGTCGAACGAAACGCCCTGCGCCCGGATGTCGTGCCGGTAGATGTCGCCCAGCGCATCGTCGGCCACCTTGCCGAAGAAGGCGGCCGTTCCGCCGAAACTTGCGATGCCGGCCGCCGTGTTGCCGGCGCTGCCGCCGGAGGTTTCGACGGCCGGCCCCATCCGTTCGTAGAGCAGTTCGGCGCGGTGCGCGTCGATCAGGTTCATCGCGCCCCGGATGATGTTGTTTTCGCGCAGGAAATCATCCTCGGCGCGGGCGATGATATCGACAACCGCATTGCCGATGCACAGAACGTCATAGTGGCTCATGGCGTGTCCCGGTTGGTTTTGCGCGCCTTTAGCGCGTGGCCGGCGCGATGGGAAGGCCGCAAGCGCCCGTTGCATCGCCGCTCCGGTGCGCCCATCTGCCGGCCATGGTCATCGCTTCGGCACGCAAGGCGCTCGGCGAACTGCTGGACCCGGCCCTGCGCCGGGTCCTTTGGAAATCGATCGGGCTGACGCTGGCCGTGCTGGTCGGGGCGTGGTTCGCGATCCGCCACGCCGTCCAATGGGCGGCGCTGCCCTATCTGGAGGCGTTCGTTACGGGTTTCGCCCTGCCGGACTGGATCGGCGCGATCGGCTTCTTGGCGACGATCGCGGCGGGCATCGCACTCGCCGTCGGCCTTGCCTTCCTGGTCGGGCCGGTCAGCGTGGCGGTCGCGGGCATCTTCCTTGACGATGTGGCCGAGCATATCGAGCGGCAGGACTATCCGGGCGAACCCGCAGGCAAACCGCTGCCGCTCGGCCGGTCGGCCGCGCTCGGTGTCAAGTTCTTCGGCGTGGTCGCTGCCGGCAACCTGGTGGCGCTCCTGCTGCTGCTCGTGCCGGGCGTCAATCTCGTCGCCTTTGTCGCCGTCAACGCCTATCTGCTCGGGCGCGAATATTTCCAGTTCGCGGCGATGCGCTTTCATGACGAGAAATCGGCCAATGCGTTGCGCTCCAGGCATTCGGGCACGGTGATCCTTGGGGGCCTTGTGATCGCCGCCTTCATGGCGGTCCCCATCGTCAACCTGATGACACCGCTGTTCGGCGCCGCGCTGATGGTCCATCTGCACAAGGCGATCGCGGCAAGGGATGCACGGGCCGGAACCGGTCTTGCCTCGGCAATTGCGGCTGAACGAACCCCTGAAGCACCCGAGTGATACAATGGAAAGCGAAAGCGCTCCATCCGTGCGTTGTGGTGGGGCGACCGGGTTTTCGTTTCCAGCCCGGCCGGCGGCGCCTATCCGCCGAGCAGCGGCCGGAGCGCCGCGGCGATCAGCCACAGCGCCAGGCCGAAGGCGGCCAGCCCGGCAACGCCGAAGCCGACAATGCGCTGCCAAAACGGCGCCCTGGCCTGGATGAAGTGCCAGGCATGCAGCGCCCGCGCAAGCGTGAAGGCCAGGCCAAGAAGGTGCACCAGCCAGGGGGCCATGCCCGCCAGCGCGGCAATCGCCAGCATGATCAGGAACAGCGGCATGTTCTCGGCCGCGTTCGCCTGGCCGCGCATGATGCGGGCCAGATGTGCGTTCCCGCCGTCGCCGACGGCGATCTTGTGGCCGCGGCGCAGCCTGCCGGTCTCGTTGGCCAGCCAGAACATGATCAGCATGCAGAGCCCGGCATAAAGGCCTGCGGCGGCAAGGCTCGTCTCGTTCATCGTCCGTCTCCCTGGGCACTGCCCGCCGATAGCGCGGAATGCGGCCCGACGCACGCCCGATCGCCGACCGTCACACGCCGAATTGAGCCGATGTGACCGCGCGCCCTGTTCTTTGGATGCCACTGGTCTACAAATCAGGGGATATGATTTCTCCGACCCATTGCCCGAAAGGTGTTCCGGACCCGTGTTCAAATCGTTCTTCCCGCAGCCCAAACTGTTCTTTCTGTCCGCCCTGATCTGGACCGTCGTGGCGATGATCGCCTGGTATGCCGGCGCCGGAAGCTGGGGCGCGTTCATCGGCCTTGGCGCGACGCCCGACGGCGCCGATCCGGTGATCGGCCTTGGCCATTTCGTAACGCCCGAGTTCGTGTGGTTCTACATCTATTTCATCGTCTTCACGGTCGCCTTTTATGGCTTTTGGCGCTGGCGGGCGGCTCATCCATGGGAACTATGGTCGATTCTTGGCTCGGCGTTCATCTTGTTCTTCACCTATTTCAGCGTTCAGATTTCCGTTGCAATCAACAATTGGCGGCGGCCTTTTTTCGATAGCGTTCAAGAAGCGCTGACCGAAGAAGCCAGCGTCACTTCAGCCGAACTCTTCATTCTCCTGCTTTCTTTTGTCGAACTGGCAACCGTTTGGATATTTATACTGGTCGGCGCACGTTTCTTTATCAGCCATTATGTCTTTCGCTGGCGCACGGCCATGAACGATTATTACATGGCGCGCTGGAAACAGGTGCGGCACATCGAGGGTGCCTCCCAGCGCGTTCAGGAAGACACGATGCGTTTCGCCGGCATCATGGAAGGGCTGGGCTCGCACGCCATCGATGCGGTGATGACGCTGATCGCCTTCCTGCCGGTGCTGTGGGGTCTTTCCGAATATGTC
>NZ_CFIFWG010000058.1:4546-15838 GCF_984466335.1 Roseitalea sp.
GAATTGCCGATCGTCGGCGCCGTTCCGGCGCCGCTGTTCACGGCGGCGATCGTGTGGTCGATTTTCGGCACCGGGCTCCTCGCCCTGGTCGGCATCCGGCTTCCTGGCCTCGAATTCAAGAACCAGCGCGTCGAGGCGGCGTATCGGAAGGAACTGGTCTATGGCGAGGATCGCGCCGAACGCGCCGAGCCGATGAGGGTCCGCGACTTGTTCGGCGATGTTCGGAACAATTATTTCCGACTGTACCTGGAATACATGTATTTCAACATTTTCCGGTTCATGTATCTACAGATCGACAACATCTTCGTGCTGTTTCTGTTGATACCGACGATTGCCGCCGGCGCTGCGGTCGGCTTCACGTTCGGTGTGTTCCAGCAGATTGTGTTTGCCTTCAACCAGGTCTCCAACTCGTTCCAGTATCTGGTCAATTCCTGGACGACGATCGTCGAATTGCTGTCGATCTACAAGCGCCTTCAGTCGTTTGAACTTGCCATTGATGACCGCGACTTGCCGGACATCGACCGCGAATGGCTGGAGCTTCACGGCGCCGGCAAGGCCGACATCAAAACGTTCGGGCCGGGGGTTTAGAGCGGTTCGTCATCCTGGGGCTTGTCGCCGCAATGACGGCGCAAGCCTTAACCCCGCCGCCGGCCGCGGCGCGCGCGTTTGGGGGCGGCGTCGCCGTCGGCCGCGGGGCTGTTGACCAGCGGGCCTATCCGCTCGGCGATGGTCTCCAGCGTCGGCGGCTCGGCCCTGGTGTGCGCGTCGAGCGCGGCGCGCATCGCCTTCAGATGCTCGAAGGACGTGCCGCAGCAGCCGCCGATGATCTGCGCGCCGCCGTCGATCGCCAGCCGCACATAGTCCGCCATCAGTTCCGGCGTGCCCGAATAGACGATGTTCTCGCCCTGGAATTCGGGAATGCCGCAATTGCCCTTGACGATGATGGTGGCGTCCGGCGCGCCCTGACGCATGTCGAGAAGCGAGGACAGGATGTCGGACGCGCCGACGCCGCAATTGGCGCCGACCGCCGCCGGCTTGCCGGAAACCTCGTCGAACACATGGACGATGTTTTTCGGATGCAGGCCCATCATCGACTTGCCCGCCGTGTCGAACGAGGCCGTGCAGCTATAGGGCATGGCCTCGGCGATGGCGGCTTCGGCCGCCGCGCGCATCTCCTCGGGCGCCGACATGGTCTCGATCCAGGCAATGTCCGCGCCGCCCGCCTTCAGGCCAGCGATCTGCTCGCGAAACGCTTCGACCGTTTCATCGAAGCTCAGAGCGCCCAGCGGCCGCAGCAGTTCGCCGGTCGGCCCCACCGAACCGGCGACGATCACCTTGCGCGGCGCGGCGTCGGCGACGCGCCGGGCGATCTCGGCCGCCGCCTTGTTCAGTTCGTGCACGCGATCGTGCGCATGATGCAGCTTCAGGCGATGGCGCGTGCCGCCGAACGAATTGGTCAGGATGATGTCCGAGCCCGCATCCACGAAGCCCCGGTGCAACGCGACGATCTTTTCGGGCGCGTCGATGTTCCACAATTCGGGCGCATCGCCCGATTCAAGCCCCATGGCGAACAGGTTCGTGCCCGTCGCGCCATCGGCGAGCAGGACGCCCTTCTGGGCGATCAGGGCGGCAAGGGGGTTGTCGGCGGCCATGGGGTTCTCCGCTCAAGCGACTGGAAGACATGAACGCATAAGGAAGTCTTTATGTCATTGCAACCCGCTTGTGCGCCCGCGCCGCTCAGGGCGCCGGCCGGCGAATGCGCCCGTACCGGGCATAGTCGCGATAGAGCGCGCAAAACGCCATATCCGCCCCGTGGGTCCTGGCGATGTCCGCCATCACCGGCTCCATGTCGGCGCGCGGCGTAACGTGAAAGCGCGCCAGCCATCGGTGCAGCCCGGCGCGGAACCAGCGCGGCAGGCGCGCCTGCTGGCCGAAATCGAGCACGTGCAGTTCGCCGCCCGGCTTCACGACCGTCATCGCGTGGGCGACCGCTTCCTTCCAGACCGGGATCATCGACACCGAATAGGAGATGAACACCCGGTCGAAAGCCTGCACGCCGAACATCGCTGCCGGATCGAAGTCCGTCGCATCGCCCTCGGTCAGCGCGATGCGACCGGTCAGGCGCTTGCGGGCGATGGCCCCCCGTGCCGATTTGAGCATCTCGGCGGAGATGTCGAAGCCGTAGAACGTCGCGTCCGGATAGCGCATGGCCGCCAGCGCCAGGTTGCGCCCGGTGCCGCAGGCCACCTCCAGAACGGCGCCGCCTTCGGGCACGTCCAGTTCGGCGATCATCCGGTCGCGCCCGAGCAGATAATATCTGCGCGTCAGGTCGTAGATGTGGCGCTGGTTGCGGTAGACCGCGTCCATCAGCCGACCATGCGGCTCCGTCGTCGATGTGTCGGCCACGGCTTACCCTTTGAGCGTGTAGAGGTGGAAGCCGCCATAGATCGCCGAGCGATCCTTGCGGTGCAGGGCCTCCGAGCGCTCGCGATGATAGTCCCAGCGCGACAGAAGGCTGTGCGAGACGCGGCCCGGCAGTATCGTCTCGATCCCGGCGGTGCGGAAGATGACGCGCGCGCCGGGGCGGGCCGTCCGGGTGATCTGCGTCCAGAGGGCGTTGAGCTGGGCGTCGGTCATCCAGTCCTGCGCGTCGAGCAGCACGTAGCAGTCCTTGCTCGCCGCCGGCTGACCGGCGAGGAACGGGGTCAGCGCGCGGTTGCGGATCGACGCCTTGCGGGCGTTGGCGCGGACGGCCTCGTAATTGTCCGGTTGCAGATAGGGCGGCAGCGGCCCCGCGCCGGACGGATCGTAGCCCCGATTGAAGGCGGCCCAGGCGAAATAGTTCTCCGAGACCGGAAAATCGCACATCAGCGCGCGCGTGCGCTCGGTCAGCACGGCGTGCATGTCGCCATCGGCCGCGCCGGCCAGCGCCTCATATTGCTGCGGAGGAATGCCCAGCCCGAACAGCGAGGCGCGGTTGAGCGTGATCCAGCGGATGAGGCGGCTGTCGATGGCCGGCCTGACCTTCTCCTCGAAGAAGCGCCTTTGCGCCTCAAGATCGCCGCACCGCACGAACTGGGTCAGGTCGATCCCCTTCATGCGGGCGATGCGGTGGCCCCAGCCGATGAAGAGGCCGAGCGCGCCGAACCGGTAGAAGCGGCGCTCGAACATGTCGATCCGCCGCCCGGTCAGGCCCATGCGGCCGTTCCAGTAATCGACCGTCGCAAGGTCCAGCTGCGGGGCGAGATAACGGTCAAACAGCGCCGCATTGCCTTTCACATCGGCCTTTCCGAACAGGCCGAACAGGGCGTCATGGTCCGGCAGATGCGCCGCCGCCGCATATTTGAGCCGGTTGAGCGCGATATGGGCCGGCGACAGGTCGACCGCTTCGACCAAGGCCGGTTCGGCGGTCAGATAGCTCATCACGTTGCAGCCGCCCGAGGCGATGGCGACGATCCGGTCGTCGGGCCCGATGTCGAGCGCCTCCATGTCCACGACCGGGTCTTCCCAGATCTGCGCATAGACGAGCCCGGTGAAGGTTTGCGCGAAGGCGCGTTCCAGAAGGCCGGTGACGGACCATGTCCTGTTCTGCTGCACGGCGGTGCCGAGCTGCGTGCGCACCGTCGGTTTGGCGGAGGGCGAGCCCATCGTGTTCGGGTCCAATCGGTTCGTGTGCTGCATTGTTATGGTAGAGCGGTGGCGGGCCGGCTCAAGCGGCACGCGGCTTGGTCTTGGCGGGCTTGTCCTTGGCGGGCTTGTCCTGCCTTGCGGCGCGCAGGTCGACCAGCTTCGCTGCACGCTGCCGCGCGCGGACGATCGCGGCCCAGTCGATCAGCACCATCTCGCCCGCCTCGGTCTCGGCGATGGCCGTGCAGCTTTCCACCCAGTCGCCCGTATTGACATATTTGATGCCGGCCTGCTCCTTGATCGCCGCGTGATGAATATGGCCGCAAATGACGCCGTCGACCCCCGCCCGGCGCGCCTCGGCCGACAGCGTTTCCTCGAAGGCGCCGATGAAGTTGACGGCCTGCTTGACCTTCAGCTTGAGCCATTTGGACAGCGACCAGTACTGGCCGCCCCACAGCCGCTTGAGCCGGTTGAACCAGCCGTTCAGCCACAGCACCAGCGTGTAGGCCCAGTCGCCGACATGGGCGAGCCATTTGGCGTGCCGGACGACCATGTCGAACTGGTCGCCATGGATGACCAGATAGCGCGTTCCGCCGGCGGCCTCGTGCACGTCGCGGTCGCGCACCTCGATGCCACCGAAATGCGAGCCCAGATAGGAGCGCATGACCTCGTCGTGATTGCCGGGGATGTAAATGATCTCGGTGCCCTTGCGCGCCTTGCGCAAAAGCTTCTGGACCACGTCATTGTGCGCCTGCGGCCAGTACCAGCCCTTTTTTAGGCGCCAGCCGTCGAAAATGTCGCCGACCAGATAGATGCGCCCGGCGTCGTGCTCGCGCAGGAAGTCGATGAGCATCTCGGCCTGGCAGCCGCGTGTCCCCAGATGGATATCGGACAGGAACAGCGTCCGAAACCGCTTCGGCTCTTTCATGACATGGCCCGACGTGTCGTTTCGCAATCCAGAATCAGACTCATATGTCATGCGTGTGACGAGCCGGGCTCGGGACCCTAGCCGCGCATGCGCCTGCCTTCGGGGTCGAAGGGCGGATCGACCGCGATTGTCGCTGGCCGACGCACGCCGAGCACCTCGATCTCGAACATGCCGGCATCGCCACGGCCGGCGAGCGCGGCCGGCACATAGCCCTGCGCCATTGAGGCGCCGACCGTGTGCGCATAGCCGCCCGACGTCACCCAGCCGACCACGCGCCAGTCGCCGTCGGCGATGGTCGCCATGCCGGGCGGGTCCAGTTCGTTCGTGCCGTCGAAGCGGCGCGGGCCGACCCTTTCGGGCGCGCCGACCGTGCCGTGGTCGATGTCGCCGACCTTCGCCCAGACCGGTTCGTCATGCATCACATCGGCGGTATCGGCCTCGATGATGAAGGAGACGCGGCGCAGCTTGGGCCCGTCCGCCTTCTCTTTCGCCGCCGCCTCGCGGCCGATGAAATCGTTCTTCGTCAGCTTGACGAACCGGTCCATCGCTCCCTCGAAAGGCCCGTAGATCGGCCGCAGTTCGTGCCCCCAGGTCGGAAAGTTCTTCTCAAGACGCATCGACAAAAGCGCCCGCATGCCGAAATCCCTGATGCCGAATTCGGCGCCGGCCGCCTTGATGTCCAGATAAAGCGTGCGCAGATAGGCCGGCTCGCACCAGATCTCATAGCCCAGATCGCCCGTATAGGAGATGCGGCTGACGATGCAGGGCGCCCCTTGCACGTCCATCTTGCGGCTGTCCATGAAGCCGAAGGCGTCGTTGGAGACATCCCGGTCGGTCAGCCTGGCGAGCACGGCGCGGCTGTTGGGCCCCGCGATCGAAAGCCCCATCAGCCCCATGCCCAGGCATCTGACGGCGACCGACCCGTCATCGGGCAGATGCCGCTCGAACCAGCGCATGTGGTGGATCTGCGCCGCCGACGAGCCCCAGACCATGAACAGCTCTTCGCCCAGCCTGGCGATGGTGAAATCGCCGATCAGCTTGCCGAACCCGTTGAGCATCGGCGTCAGCACCATGCGGCCGATCTTCGGCATGGTGTTGGTCATCAGGTGCGACAGCCAGGCTTCGGCGCCGGGGCCGGCGACCTCGTACTTGGCGAAGTTCGAGATCTCGGTGACGCCGACATTGTCGCGCACATTCCTTACCTCGGCGGCGATATGCGCGAAATCGTTGGACCGGTGGAAACTGACCACATCGTGCGCTTCCCCGGCCGACGGCGCATACCAGAGCGGTGTCTCCAGCGCCCATGAATCGCCCATCACCGCATGGTTCTCGTTGACCTGGATGTCGTGGATGGGCGTTGTCTGGTGCGGCCTTGCGGCCGGCAGTTCCTCGTTGGGATAGCGGATGCGGAAGCGGCGCGAATAGTTCTCGCGGACCTTGGCGTTGGTGTAGCGCAGCGTCGCCCATTCGCCGTAGCGCGCGACATCCATGCCCCACACATCGGCGCCCGGATCGCCCTCGACCATCCAGTTGGCGAGCGTCAGCCCGACGCCGCCGCCCTGGGAGAAGCCGGCCATCACCGCGCAGGCCGACCAGAAATTGGTCAGGCCCCGGACCGGGCCGACCAGAGGGTTGCCGTCGGGCGCGAAGGTGAAGGGGCCGTTGATGACCTGCTTGATGCCGGCGCGCTCGAAGGGCGGGAAATGCTTGAAGCCGATCTCCAGCGACGGCGCGAGCCGGTCGAGGTCGGGTTGCAGCAGTTCGTGGCCGAAATCCCAGGGCGTGTCGACCGGCGACCAGGGCACGCAAGCCTGCTCATAGGTGCCCAGAAGCATGCCCTTGCGCTCCTGGCGCGTGTAGATTTCGCCCCGGAAATCGACCGCATGGATCAGTTCGCGCCCATGGGTCTCGTTGAACTCGATCACCTCGGGCATGTCCTCGGTCAGAAGATACATGTGCTCCATGGCGAGCAGCGGCAGTTCGAGGCCGACCATGCGCCCCACCTCGCGCGCCCAAAGGCCGCCGGCATTGACCACATGCTCGGCCCGGACCGTGCCGTGCTCGGTGATCACGTTCCAGGTGCCGCCCGAATCCTGCGTCAGCTCCCTGACCGGATTGCGCAGCACGATCTGCGCGCCCAGCGCCCTTGCGGCGCGGGCATAGGCATGCGTCGTGCCGGACGGGTCGAGATGGCCCTCGACCGGGTCCCAAAGCGCGCCGACGAACCGGCTTTCGTCCATCAGCGGGAACATGGCCCTGGCCTCGGACGGCGTGATCAGCTCGGTCTGCATGCCCAGGTGCCGCCCCTTGGCGTGCAGCGTGCGCAGAAAGTCCATCCGCTCTGCGCTTTCGGCCAGCATGACGCCGCCGGTCAGGTGCAGCCCGCAGGACTGGCCCGAAACCCGTTCGAGCTCCTCGTAGAGCCCGACCGTATAGGCTTGCAGTTTCGCCACGTTCGGATCGCCGTTGAGCGTGTGGAACCCGCCCGCCGCGTGCCAGGACGAGCCCGAGGTCAGTTCCGAACGCTCGATCAGCATGATGTCGGTCCAGCCGGCTTTCGCCAGGTGATAGAGCACAGAGCAGCCGACGACCCCGCCTCCGATGACGACCACGCGCGTGGATGTTTTCATGGTCTTTCCCTTGTCAGCGGCAAATGTTCACGTTATATTCTATCCAGTGATCGCGTTTGTCATGATCGCTGAAGAACAGGCGCTGGCCGACGACAGGATGCGCGCCGAGATCGCAAAGCTGGTTGCCGAAACGGCGCAGATCAGCCGCGAGCGCTTCTGGATTCCGTTCATGATCCTCGCCGGTGTCGTCATCGCGGTCATATCCATCGTGCCGCGCCTGTTTGGGGGTTAGCCGATGTCCGAGGATCAGTTCCAGACGCTGAAATCGATGATCGAGACCATGCAGACGCGCATGGAAGCGCGTTTCGAGCAGGTCGATCAAAGGTTCGAGCAGGCCGACAAGCGGTTCGAGAAGATCGATGCGCGCCTGTCCGGCATCGACAAGGATCTGATGCGCATCGATGCCGTCCTTGCGACCAGGCCCGGTGTCGGCACGGCCTATGGGGCGACCTTGACGGTCATGGGCGGCACGTTCGGCATGCTCGTCGGCGCGATGGCTGTCGCCAACATTCTCGGTTTCATCGACTGATGAGCGCATAGCCGGCATCGTCAGAAATCCGTCGGCGCGCCGCCTTCCTGCTTGCGGCGGGCGACGAAGTCCTCCAGTTCCTCGCGGATCGCAGCATCCATCGGCGGCGGCTCGAATTCGGCGAGGATCTGCTTCCAGATTTTGTTGGCGCGCTCCACGGTCTGCACCGATCCGCGGTCGCGCCAGGTCTCGAAATTGCTCCAGTCCGACAGGAACGGCGCATAGAATGCCGTCTCGTAGCGATCCTGCGTGTGCCGGATGCCGAAGAAATGCCCGCCCTGGCCCACCTCGGCGATGGCGTCGAGCGCGATCTCGTTCTCATCCCATTTGACCGGCTTCATATAGGCGACGAGCTGCTGGAGCTGTTCGCAATCCATGATGAATTTCTCATAGGAGGCGCACAGCCCGCCCTCCAGCCAGCCGGCCGCGTGGTAGACGATATTCGTGCCCGACGTGATCGCCGCGAACAGCGAGTGCGCGCTTTCCCAGGTCGCCTGATTGTCCGGCGCGTTGGACACGCAGGTGTTGGACGCGCGCAGCGGCAGGCCGTAAAAGCGCGCCATCTGCCCGGTCATCTGCGTGGTACGCATATAGTCGGGCGTGCCGAAGGCGGGCGCGCCGGTCTTCATGTCGACATTCGATGAGAAGGTGCCGATGGCGACGGGGCAGCCGGGCTTGATCGTCTGCACCAGCGCCACCGCGCACAGCGACTCGGCGAGCGATTGCGCCACCGTGCCGGCCAGCGTGACCGGGCTCATCGCGCCGGCCAGCGTGAAGGGGGTGACGATGGTGGGTTGCCCGCGGCGCGCCAGCCGCATCAGCCCGTCGATCATCGGCCAGTCATGCTTGAGCGGCGAGGTCGAGTTGATGTTGGTGAACATGCGCGGTGCGGCATCGAATTGCTCATGCGTCAGGCCGCCGGCGATGCGCACCATCTCCATGACGTCCTCGATGCGCTCGGTGCCCAGCGAATAGGCGTGCATCACCTTGTCGGTCAGGGTCAGCTTGTCGTAGAGACAGTCGAGATGCCGGATGGAGGGATGCAGATCCATCGGTTCGACCGGATAGCCGCCGGCCAGATGGATGCAGTTGAAATATTGCGTCAGCCTGATCAGGTCCCGGAAGGAGGCGCGGTCGCCGACGCGCCGCCCCCGGTCGAGATCGGAGCAGTTGGGCGGGGAGGACACGTTGCCGAACACGATATGGTTGCCGCCGATCGTGATGCGGCGGTCTTCGTTGCGCGGTGTGATGGTGAACCGGCGCGGTGCCAGCGCCAGCTTCTCCATGATATAGTCGCGGCCGAAGCGCACGCGGGCGCCCTCGGCGCTTTCATTGTCGACCAGGCAGCCCGCCTTGCGGAAAATGTCGACAGCTTCCAGGTTCAGGAATTGGACGCCGACCTCTTCGAGGATGCGCATCGCGCCGCCATGGATCGCTTGGACGCCCTCGGGCGGCAGCGGCTCGGTCGGCGCGTCGGTGTTGAGGGGAATCTCCCACGGCATCTGGCGGATCGCCGCGCCGCCGCGCCGGCTGTTGCCCGCCCGGCCGCCGCGCTTGGCCCGCCTTGGCCGGCCCTGTGCCGCATCGCTGATCAAAGGGTCCATCGACGTCTCCCAATCCCTGCACTGTCGCCCCTGCCCGCGCGCGCCACGATCAATTCTTCGACCTTGAGGGCAGGCAAAGCGACATCGATGCCCCGCACCATGGCGATCACGACGCGTGCTTGACGCTCGAAGGAAAGTCATCTTGTCTGCGCCGCGCTAGCGTCAGGTGCAGGGAGGTGCGATCCACGCCGATGAACCAGATGCAAACCGTCCGCGGCCGACGCGGGTCACACCTGCCGAAAGGCCGGCAGCTCGACGATGTCGCGCTCGATGAGGTGCGCACGCTCCTGGGCGAGGCGCCGCGCCGGCGCGACCTGCTGATCGAGCATCTGCATGCAATCCAGGACAGCTATGGCTGTCTGGAAGCACGCCATCTGCGCGCCCTGGCCGAGGAAATGCGGCTCGCCCAGGCCGAGGTCTATGAGGTCGCGTCCTTCTATGACCATTTCGATGTGGTCAAGGAGGGCGAGGAGAAGCCCGCGCCGCTGACCATACGCGTGTGCGATTCCATTTCGTGCATGCTGGCCGGCGCCGAACCGCTGTTGGCCGACCTTGAGGCGAAGGTCGATCCGGCCAAGATCCGGGTTCTGCGCGCGCCCTGCATGGGCCGATGCGCCACCGCGCCCGCAGCCCGCATCGGCGACCGCGAGGTCGACCACGCCGATGCCGGCACGCTGGCGCAAATGGCCGATGCGAGCGCGTTCGATGTCGCCGTCCCCGACTACGTCCCCTTGCATGCCTATCGGCGGTCCGGCGGCTATCGGGTGCTCGAACGAGTGCGCAGCGGCGCACTCGATGTCGATGCGCTTGTCGCGATACTGTCGGACGCAAGTCTCAGGGGCCTTGGCGGGGCGGGCTTTCCGGCCGGCCGCAAATGGGGCTTCGTCCGGTCCTATCCCGGCCCGCGCCTGATGACGATCAATGGCGACGAGGGCGAACCGGGCACGTTCAAGGACCGCTTTTATCTTGAAAGCGACCCGCACCGCATGCTGGAGGGCGCGCTGATCGCCGCCCATGCCGTCGAGGCGAACCGCATCTACCTCTACATGCGGGACGAATATCCCGCCGTGCTGGAAATCCTGCGCACGGAAATCGCCGCGCTGGAGCAGGCGGGCCTTTGCGCCGAGGGCTTCATCGAGCTGCGCCGCGGCGCCGGCGCCTACATTTGCGGCGAAGAGTCGGCGATGATCGAATCGATCGAGGGCAAGCGCGGCCTGCCGCGCCACCGCCCGCCCTATATCGCCGAGGTCGGCCTGTTCGGCCGGCCGACCCTGAACCACAATGTCGAGACGCTGCACTGGATTCGCGACATCGTGGAGAAAGGGCCGGCCTGGTTCGCCGCGCAAGGCAAGCCCGGCCATCCCGGTCCGCGCTCATGGTCGGTCTCGGGCCGCGTCAGGGAGCCGGGCGTCAAGCTGGCGCCCGCCGGCATCACGGTGCGCGAACTGATCAACGGCCATTGCGGCGGCATGGCCGACGGCCATGCCTTCAAGGCCTATCTGCCCGGCGGCGCCTCGGGCGGCATCCTGCCCGCGTCGATGGACGACATTCCGCTCGATTTCGGCGACACGCTGTTCCGGCACGGCGCCTTCGTCGGCAGCCATGCGGTCGTCATCCTGTCGGACAAGGACAATATCCGCGACGCCGTCCTGAACCTGATGCAGTTCTTCGCCCATGAAAGCTGCGGCCAGTGCACGCCGTGCCGGTCGGGGACCGAGAAGCTGGTGCGGCTTTTGTCGCAGGAGGGACCGCTTGACGAGGGCACGATCAGGGACCTTGAACAGGTGATGCGCGATGCGTCCATTTGCGGGCTCGGCCAGGCCGTCCCCAATCCGGTCAATCACCTTCTGACCCATTTTCGCGGGGATCTGTGATATGTATCATCCGTTGGACGGTTTTGGAGTTGCTTATGGGCGCCGTTGAGATCCTCAATCTCACCCAGGCTTTCGACGACAAGCAGTCGGAGGCAATCGC
>NZ_CFIFWG010000059.1:0-15803 GCF_984466335.1 Roseitalea sp.
TAGCTGCGCGAGAAATGTTCGTGCGATGCAAAGCCGCTGGCCAGGCCGATCTCGATGATCGACATGCGCGACTGCAACAGCAGCCGGCGCGCCTGGTTGAGCCTGAGCCGCACATAGTACTGGACCGGCGACTGGTCGAAATGGGCGCGGAACAGGCGCTCCATCTGGCGTTGGGACACGCCGGTGCGCGCGGCCAGTTCGGCGATCGGAAGCGGATGCTCGATATTGTTCTGCATCAGGTCGATGGCGGTGACGATCTTCGCATCGGTCGAGGGCGGCATGGCCCGAGCGGCGTCCTGCTGGGTTTCGAACGGCCGCCTGATGTCGCCGGCGACGAACATTTCTGCGACGGACGAGGCCAGATCGTGGCCGAAATGCCGGCCGATGATGTGGATCATCATGTCCATGGCGGCGGTCCCGCCGGCGCAGGTCAGCCGGTTGCGGTCGATCTCGAACAGGTTCTGCGTGACGTCGATGTCGGGAAAGCGCTCGCGGAAGCTTTCATGGTAACGCCAGTGGATGGTGGCGCGATAGCCGTCCAGCAGGCCCGCCTCGGCCAGAAACAGCGTGCCCGCGCCGAGCGCGCCCAGATGCGTGCCGTGCCGGCACAATCCGCGCAGCCATCCCCTGACATTGTCGCGCAATTCGATGATCGGAGCGAAGCCGACGACGCAGATCAGGTTGGAGACGGCCGTGGCGTCGCGGACCGCGCAATCGGCCGCGATCGTCATGCCGTTGACCGCTTCGACCGGCTGGCCCCGGTTGGAGATCAGCGTCCAGCGGAACAGCTCGCGGCCGCTGATCAGGTTGGCCATGCGCAGCGGCTCGATGGCGTTGATGAACGGCACGATCGAGAACCGGCGGGCCAGGTAGAAGCCCACGTCTATCGACCGGTCCGGGTCAGCGTGATGGAACATGTCGGTTCATGCCATGGGGGCGGCCGCTAACCAAGCGTCGAAGGGAACCAGGTGACGATGGCCGGAAAGACGGTGATCAGGACGACGCCGACGAGCAGCAGAAGGAAGAAGGGAAGCGCCGATCTGGCGACCGAGAAGATGCCGCGTCCGGTCAGGCCCTGGATGACGAACAGGTTGAAGCCGAGCGGCGGCGTGATCTGCGCGGTCTCGACGACCATGATCACGAAGATGCCGAACCAGAGCAGGTCGAAGCCGGCCTGCGCCACCAGGGGCAGGACGACCGTCGCCGTCAGCACGATCATCGAGATGCCCTCGATGAAGCATCCCAGGATCACATACATGATGCACAGGAAGAACAGCAGCGTGTAGGGATTGAGGTCCATCTCGGCGACCCAGCCGGCCAGCGCCGCCGGAATGCCCGAAAAGGCAAGGGCGGTCGTCAGAAAGGCCGCGCCCGACAGGATCATGAATATCATGCAGGACAGGCGCGTGGCGGCCAGAAGGCTTTCGGCGAACATCGGCCAGTTCAGCGAGCGCTGGAAGGCGGCCAGGATCAGCGCGCCGATCACGCCGCCGGCCGCCGCCTCGGTCGCGGTCGCGATCCCGGCATAGATGGTGCCGATCACCCCGCCGATCAGGAGGATGACCGGGATGAGGCCGGTCGAGCGGCGCAGCTTTTCGCCAAGGCCCATGGCTTCGACCGCGCTCGGCGCCGTCTCCTTCCTGATCAGCGCGACGATGATGATGTAGACCATGAAGAGCGCGGCCATCATCAGCCCCGGCAGGACGCCGGCCATGAACAGGCGGATGATCGAAACGTCGGCCGCAACCCCGTAGACGATCATGATGATCGAGGGCGGGATCAGGAGGCCGAGCGTCGCCGAGCCGGCCAGCGAGCCGATCGACAGCGAGCGGTTGTAGCCAAGGCGCTGCAATTCGGGCAGCGACATGCGGCCGATGGTGGCCGCGGTCGCCGCCGAAGAGCCGCTGACCGCGGCAAACACCGCGCAGCCCGCCACATTGACGTGCAACAGCCGGCCGGGCAGCCACCCCAGCCAGGGCGCGAGCCCCCGGAAAAGAATCTCGGACAATCGCGCCCTGAACAGGATTTCGCCCATCCAGATGAAAAGCGGCAGGGCGGCGAGCGTCCACGACGCCTTGGACTGCCAGACCGAACTGGCCATCGCCTTTTCGACCGGAACGGTGCCAAAGAAGCTCAGGCCGACCCAGCCGACGCCGAGCAGGGCGATGCCGATCCACATGCCCGAACCCAGAAACAGCAAAAGGACAAGCAGCAGCGTCAGCGCGATCTGGGCCATTTCGGGCGTCATGGGGGCTCCGTCAGTCGGCGTGGGTGATGTCGGCGCGCGCGGCCGAGCGCTCGGCCTTGCGATAGGAAATCGGGCCGCCGCGCATCGCCGCCACCAGATCGTCGATGATCGCGATCACGAAGATCAGCGTGCCGATCGGCATCGACAGCTGCGGAACGAACATCGGGATGACGATCAGGCCCTGCGTCATGTCGCCGAAGCGGATGGCGTCGCCGATCATGTCGAAGGAGGAGTAGCAAAGAAAGCCGACGAAGAAGAGCGCGACGGCCATCACGGCGATCTCCCAGATGCGGCGCATCGGGCCGCTCCTGCGTTCGACCAGCAGCGTGACGCGGATATGGCCGGCGGTGCGGTAGGTGTAGGCGAGCGGCAGGAAGCCGGCCGCCACCACGCTCCAGGCGGTCAGATCGTCGGCGCCGACGACCTGGACGCCCAGTTCGCGGCCGACGACCTGTGCGGCGATCAGCACGCCGATGGCGACGATGAAGGCCGCGCCGACATAGGCGCTGACGACATAGAGCCCGTCCAGAGCCCGTCGCAGCGGCGATGCCGGCGTGGCCATCACCGGCTCCCGTGGGTCCGTCACGCCCCGGTCTTCAGAGCGCGTTGTAGGCGTCGATGAATGCCTGACCCGCTTCGCCGGCCTTTTCGAGCCATTCCTGCACGAGCTGGTCGCCGATCGCCTGCATGCCGGCGAGGAACGCCTCGCTGGGCGGCTCGACGATCATGCCGTTGGCGATCAGGTTGGCCGTCAGTTCCGCCTGAAGCCCGCCGCTCATCACCCAGCCGCGCGTTTCGGCCTTGGCCGCCGCCGCCAGCAGGGCGTCCCGGACATCCGGCTCAAGGGCGTCGAAGGCGCGCTTGTGCATCAGAACCATGTTCTTGTTGTTCATGGCGTTGACGTCATAGAAATGGGTGGCGAAGTCCCAGGCCTTGGTGTCGTTGCCGGTGGCGGCCGAGGTGATCATGGCGCTGACGACACCGGTGGCGAACGCCTGCGGAACTTCCGCCGACTGGACCGTGGTGGGCACCGCGCCCATCAGCTCGGCGAACCGGGCGGTCACGGCGTTATAGGCGCGGAACTTGACGCCCTCGAAGTCCGAGACCGAGGAAACCGGGTTCTGGGCATAGATGCCCTGGCCGGGCCACGGCACCGAGAACAGCGGCATCAGCCCGTCCTCGGCCAGAATCTCGGTGATGCGCGGCAGGGTCAGCTCATAGACCCGCCAGGCGGTCATCTGGCCCTGCGACAGGAACGGAATGCCGTCCACCTCGAAGAACGGGTCTTCCGAACCGTAGGCCGAAAGGAGGATCTCGCCGAGCTGGACCTGGCCGGTCTGCACGCCGCGCTTGATCTCGCCCATCTTCAGGAGCGAGGCGTTGGTGTGCAGCGTCAGCTTCAGCTTGCCGCCGGTCATCTCCTCGACGTCGGCGGCGAACGCGGCGATGTTCCGGGTGTGGAAATTCTGGTCGTTGTAAGGCGTGGCGAAATTCCAGACGGTTTCGGCATGGGCCACGGAAACCGTCGTCAGCGCCGCCGCCGCGGCGACGAATGCCTTGAATGCAAACATGTATGTCTCCCTTTGAAGCTTGAACCTTCGGGCGCGCGGCCACCGGACACCGGACCGTGCGCCTGAACGCCTCGAAATACCCCGGCAGGATCGGTCAACCTCGCCGCTGCTCATGACCCTTTTCGACTGAAACATGATCTTTTCCGCCGCGCGGCGGCGCCATTGCCGCCGACGACCGGCCGGTGGACGCCCTGCGCCGCTGCCGTCAACCGCCCTGCCGGTTGCAGCTCGCCCAATGGTCGGCTTCCGGCGGATGGCGCGCCGACGCGTGGGCGGCGCAAGCGGGCACGGCTTTCGGACACTGGGGATGAAACAGGCATCCGCCGGGCAGGGACACGGGCGAGGACGGCTCGCCTGTGAGCCGGGGCGCGTTCGTGCAAGACATGATAGGCTTGCGGCCATGCGTGACATAAACCTCAAGGCAACCGAATATTTCGAGGCCGTCGCACGGCTCGGGACCATAACGAAGGCGGCCCACGATCTGGGCGTTTCGCCGTCCGCGGTCAGTCAGCAGATAAGCCGGCTGGAAGGCCAGTTCGGCGTCAAGCTGTTCAAGCGCGAAAAGCGCCGGATGGTTCTGACCCTCGATGGCGACCGGCTGTTCCAAACCATAACGCAGGCCTTTGCCGCGCTGCGGAACGCCAGCAGCGCGATCGGCCGCCAAAAGGACATGCGCAGCCTGACCATCCGCGTCAGCCCCAGCTTCGGCGTCCGTTGGCTGGGGCCCAGAATTGCCGGTTTCGCGGCGGCTCACCCCGATTGGGCCATTCGTATCGATGCGGCGCCCGAGTTCACCTCGTTCGAGACCGAGTCGATCGACTTCGATCTTCGCTATGGCTGGGGCACATGGGCCGGCCTGACCGTCGAACCGGTGATGAAAGACGTGGTGCTGCCGCTTTGCAGCCCCGCCTATCTGGAAAAGCTCCGATCGTCGGCCGATGGGGTCGCCGAACAGATCCGGGAGGCGCGGCTCATCGACAGCGTCAAGGTGCTCTACCGCTGGGACAGTTGGCTCGCGGCAAACCGCATCGAGGTCGACAACCTCGTCTATCCGTTCCGTTTCGATCGCTCGTCCATGGCGATCGAGATGGCCAAGCAGGGCGGCGGGATCGCGCTGGACAGCGCCCTTCTCTGCCTTGGCGAAATCGAACGGGGCGAACTGGTGCCCTTCGCCCCGGCGCTGTCGGCGATCGATTTTGTCGGCTATTGGCTCGTCTGTCCCGCCCGGCACCTCAACCGGCGCATCGTCAACCGGTTCGCGGACTGGGTCGCCACCGAGGCCGAGGCGCACGAGGCAAAGGCCCGCGCGCTGCTGGGGGAACTGGGGTGCCGTTTCGTTCGCGCCGACCCGCCCGATCTGGTGCGTGATCTAGTAGAGCGTTAGCGCCGGCACGTAGGAGATCACGATGAGCACCAGCAAGGCCACGCCGTAGAACGGCAGGAGCGAGCCGATGACCTGGCCGATGCCGACCTTGGCGATCGCCGCCGATATGAACAGCGTGGTGCCGACCGGTGGCGTGTAAAGCCCGACGGACAGGTTGAGGACCATCATCAGCCCGAGCTGCACCGGATCGAGGCCGATCGCCTGGCCGACAGTGACGAAGATCGGGCCGAGCAGGAGCACGGCGGCCGGAAGATCGAGAAACGTTCCGACGACCAGCATCAATATGTTCATGGCCAGTATGATCATCCACGGCTCGGAGACCGTCGCCACGATCCAGCTTGCAAGCTCTTGCGGGACGCGTTCGGCTGTCAGGACCCACTGGACGGTCGACGAGGCCATGATGATGACCATCACCGCGCCGGTCATGATGATGGTCGACAGCGCGGCGCGCCATAGCCCGACCAGCGTCAGGTCGCGATAGACCAGTCCGCTGACGAGCAGGGCGTAGGCCACCGCCATGACGCTGACCTCCGTGGGCGTTGCGACACCGAACCGCAGCGTCCCGATCACGAAGACCGGCATCAGCAGCGCCGGAACGGACACGAGCAGTTGCGATCTGAACTTCGCAAACCCGCCTTCGAGCGGCGAGCGGGGCAGATTGCGCCGGCGCGCCACCACCATGACCATCACGAACATGCCGGCGCCCAGAAGCAGCCCTGGCAGGATGCCGGCGATGAACAGGTCGAGGATCGAGACGTTGGCGACGAGCCCGTAAAGGATCAGCGGGATCGATGGCGGGATCAGCACCGAGACGGTGCAGGAGGCCGAGTTGATGGCGGCGGCGAAGCTCGGCGGATAGCCCTCTTTCTTCTGCACCGGGATCAGCGCGTTGCCCAGCGCCGACGCATCGGCGACGGCCGAACCCGAAACCCCGCCGAACATCACCGAGCCCAGGATCGACACCTGGCCCAGCCCGCCCCGGAAATTGCCGACCATCAGGCGCGCCACGTTCACCAGATAATCGCCGAAGCGGCCCGACATCATCAGATTGCCGGCGAGGATGAAGAAGGGGATTGCGAGCATCGGAAAGCTCTGGGTCGGCGTATAAAGCCGCTGCGCGAGCACGGCCAGCGGCTTGCCGTCGATCAAGAGCGCGGCCGCCGCGCCGCCCAGCATCGCATGGGCGACCGGAACGGAGGCCGCCAGAAGAAACAGAAAAACCCAGATGAGCGCGGCTGTCATAGTGGCTGCCCCAGTTCAGGCCCCTGTTTCCGGCCGTACCGGATCATCTTCGCCGCCGAATGCGGCCCTCAGCGTCTCGATCAGGGCGATCGCCCCCATGCCGCCAAAGGCGAACAGCAGCGACGCATAGCCCCACACCTGCTTGATGCCGAGCGTCGCGAGCGACTGGAACTGCGATGCCTTGAGGATCGGCTGGCTGGACCAGACCACGCAGATGCAGATGGCCGCGACCGTCAGATGGACCGAGACCGACAGCCATTTGCCGGCTGCCGTCCCGACCATGTCGGGTAAAATGGAAACCGTGATGTTGCGTCCCTGGGCAGCGGCGGCGACCACGCCCCCGGCCACCAGCCAGGGCAGGAGCACGGCATGGATTTCATAGGCCCAGGGGATGCCGTCGGACAGCGTGTAGCGCAGCATCACGTTGACGAAGAGCAGGACGAACATCACCGCCAGGCAGGACACGGCGACAAGACGACCGCTCCAGTCGATCATGGTCGCGATGTGCCCGCACAGACGCAGCAAGGGGCGCCAACGCCCCCCGCCTTGCGTGCCGTCAGGCTCGCGGATCATTCCAGCCCCGCCGCCGCGCGCAGGGTCGAGACGAGTTCGGGGAAGTCGGCGGCGTATTTGTCGTAAACGCTCGCCGTTGCCGCCTGGTAGGCCGCGATGTCGGCCTCGACGAAGACGGCCCCCTCCGCCTCCATCTTCGGGCGCAGCGTGGCATCGCCCGCCAGAGACAGGGCGCGCTGGATGGCGCCGGCATATTCGGTGGCCTGCATGACACAGTTCCGCTCGCTTTCGCCCAGGCCCGACCACCAGGACAGGCTGGCGACGACGGGGGTCGACTCGTATTTGTGCGACGTCATCGTAACGTATGGCGTGATCTCGTGCAGCCGCGCCGAGTGGATGTTGGTGAGCGGATTTTCCTGGCCTTCGAAGACGCCCGATTGCAGGGCCGAAGGAAGCTCGGACCAGGCCAGCGGCGCCGGGTTCGCGCCGAGCGCCTCGAAGATGTCGAGGGTCATCGGGCTCGGCGGGGTGCGGATCTGCATGCCGGCGATGTCGCCCGGCGCGGCGACGTGCTTGTCGGTGTGCGTGACCTGGCGGATGCCGTTGTCCCAGAACCCGACGATCTTCAGCCCGACCGCCTGCGCCCGGGCGTCGAGCATGTCGCCCACCTCGCCGTCGAGCACCGTCCAGGCCGTTGGCAGGTCGCTGAACAGGAAGGGCAGGCCCAGGAGGCCGATCTCGGGCACGATCTGCGACATCGCGCCCTGGCTGTTGGCGGTGATCTGGATGATGCCGGCCTGGGCCGATGTCAGCATTTCGGAGTCGTCGCCCATGCTGGCCGAGGGCGCGTGATTGACGCTTTCGCCGGCACAGGCCTCGTACTGGGCGGCCCAGATGTCCGCCGCGATGTAGCGCGGGTTGCCCGGATTGGCGCCGTGGGCGAAGATCACCTCGGCCTGGGCGCTCGCGACAAGCGCCGTCGATATGGCCAGCGCGGCCAGAAGCTTGGTCTTCATGTCAAGTTCCTCCCTTGGTTGAATGGTCGTCCTGCCCGAAGCGTCCCGACCCGAAAGACGCCCCTCCCCATGGTCTGGTCAATGGATGAGGGAACCCCCGTTCACGTCCACTTCCGTTCCAGTGCAGTAGGCCGACAGGTCCGAGGCGAGAAACAGCGCGCAGCCGGCCACGTCCTCGGGCGTTCCCGTGCGGCCCATGGGGATTCCCGCCAGGATTTCGGCACGCCTGTCGCCGGTCATCTGTCCGGCGGTGATGTCGGTGTCGATGAGCCCCGGACAGATCGCGTTGGCGCGCACATTGTCCGGGGCAAGCTCCCGCGCCATGGCCTTGGTCAGCCCGAGCACGCCGGCCTTGGCGGCCGAATAATGGGGGCCGCCGAAAATACCGCCCCCGCGCTGCGCCGAGACCGAACTGAGGTTGACGATGGACCCGGACCGCCGGTCGCGCATGACCGGGATCACAGCCTGGCTCATATAGAGCGTGCCGCGCAGCGAGACGTCGGTCACGGCCTCATAGTGCTCGGGCTCGATCTGCATCAGTTGCAGGGGCTGCGTGATGCCGGCATTGTTCACCAGCACATCGATCCTGCCATGGGTGTCGAGCACGGCTTGTGCCACCGCTTGGCAATCTGTTTTGGAGGCCACGTTTCCGGCCAGCCCCCTGTGGCCGCCGCCGGCAAGCGTGCCGGCGGCCCGTTCGACCTGCGCTTCGTCCAGGTCCGTGATCACCACCCTTGCGCCATGCTCGGCGAACAGCCGGGCCATGGCCCTGCCCAGGCCGCGCGGGCTCGCCGCCCCGGTCACGATCGCGATTTTTCCCTCAAGAAGACCCATATGCCATTTCCTGACTTGAAAGCCTAAAGCCAGCCCTTGATCCGTTCGACCACCTTGCCGACCGACAGCCCGTACATGTCGTGCAGCGTGGGCAGCGCGCCGGCCTCCAGAAACGCGTCGGGAAGCGCGATCATGCGGAATGTCGGCGTGACGCCGGCCTTGAGCAGTTCCTTGGCGACGGCCTCGCCCAGCCCGCCGTTTTCGGTGTGGTTCTCGGCGGTGACAACGAGCCGCCCCTTGCCCGCTTCCGCCACGATCGCCTCCACGTCCAGCGGCTTGACGGTTGGCACGTGCAGCACCGCCACATCCACCTTGTCGGCGGCGAGCCTTTCGGCGGCGTCGAGCGCGCGCATGGTCATGATGCCGGTGGAGACGACCAGCACGTCGCCGCCCTCGCGGATCATCTGCGCCTTGCCGAGCCTGAACCTGTAGTCGGGCTTGTGGCGCGTGAGCACCGAGGCCACCTTGCCGCGCAGGAGGCGGGCATAGGCCGGACCGTCATGGGCGATCAGCGCCGGCACCAGCCCGGCCACATCGACAGCGTCGCACGGATCGACCACCACCATGTTGGGCAGCCCGCGAAAGATCGCCAGATCCTCGGTGGCCTGATGGCTCGGCCCGTATCCGGTGGTCAGGCCGGGCAGAGCGCAGCAGACCTTGACCGGCAGATTTTCTTCCGCGACCGCCATCGCGATGAAGTCGTAGGCCCGGCGCGAGGCGAAGACGGCGTATGTCGTGGCGAAGGGGATGCAGCCCTCCCGGGCCATGCCGGCTGCGGCCGACATCAGAAGCTGTTCGGCCATGCCCATCTGGTAGAACCGGTCGGGCATGGCCCGTGCGAACACGTGCAGATCGGTGTATTTGGCCAGATCCGCCGTCAGCCCGACGATGCGCTCGTCCCTTTCGGCCTCGGCGACAAGCGCGTGGCCGAAGGGTGCGGCCACCGTGTCATAGCCCTCGGCTTCCAGCGAGGCGATCATCGCCGAGGTGGCGGCCGGGTTTTCCGGCGCCGTGCGGGGCTCGTATTTGCGGGCCATGGAAGCGAGGGTCATGCGGGCCTTGCCTCATCGAGCTTCGTAAGCGCCTGCGCCCATTCGCCGGGTTCCACCCGCACGAAATGGTTCATTTCGCGGGCTTCCAGGAAGTCGACGCCCTTGCACATGACGGTGTTGCAGACGATGACCCGCGGCCGGGGCCCCGAATGCGCGCGCGCCGCATCGAAGGCGGCCACCAGCGCGTTAAGATCATTGCCGTCCACCTCCTGCGCGAACCAGCCGAAGGCTTCCCATTTGGGCGCTTCGGCGCCGACCGCCAGCGCGTCGCGCGTCGGCCCGTCGGCCTGCTGATTGTTGAAGTCGACGATGCAGATCAGATTGTCGAGCTTCCACTGGACCCCCGACATCACCGCTTCCCAGGTGGAGCCCTCGCCCAGCTCGCCGTCGGACATGAGGTTGTAGACGAAGGCTGGATTGGCCTTGCGCTTCAGCCCCAGCGCCGCGCCCACGGCGATGCCGAGCCCGTGGCCCAGCGAGCCGCCGGTGATCTCCATGCCCGGCGTATGGGAGGACATGCCCGACATGGGCATCCGGCTGTCGTCCATGCCGTAGGTGGCGTATTCCTCCTCCGGCAGGACGCCCGCTTCCATCAGCGCCGCGTAAAGGGCGATCGCATAGTGCCCGATGGACAGGTAGAACCGGTCCCGGCCCTCCCATTCGGGATCGTCGGGCCGGTGGTTCAGCGCGTGAAAATAGGACGCCGCCAGCACATCGGCGACGCCGAGCGCCTGGCCGATATAGCCCTGGCCCTGCACCTCGCCCATCAGCAGCGCCTTGCGCCTGATGTTCCAGGCACGCCGCGCGAGCGATGTGTTGGAGCGTCTCGCGGGCCGCAGATCGTTCATTCCATATCCTCCCATAGGCCCGCCCTAGCATTCGATCTGCGGTCTGTAACTTCGGAAATTTGAAAGACTTTATTAGAAAAACTGAAAGATTTTGGCGGCGAGGCGCCATAAGGTTCCAGATTGTGATCGCCGATGAAGCTTCGGCTCAGGACAGATGCCTGCGCTTGGGTTGGCAGCAGGGGGCTCTGTGACGGTGCTGCGACCCATGGTGGCTTGACCATGAGCCGCCCGCCGGCGACCGTCCGATCGGCGCGCCTTTATGTTTCTGGACGAGGGCCGGCATCGGCGGCGGCGCGGCGAGCGTCAGGCCGGCCACTGTCGAGACCCCGGACGGGTCACGAAAGGCGCTGGCCGGTCCCTGGCGCAAAGACGTGGATGTTCTCCGTTTCGGCCGTCAGGCCGATGGCCTGGCTTGACCGGATCTGCGGCCGCGTGCGCGTGGAGACGGAAATCTCCCTGCCGTCGACCTGGGCGATGACCAGCGTGTCGGCGCCGGTGGGCTCGGTGAAGACCGCCATGGCGGGCAATGCGCCCTCGGCGTCGGCGTCGCGGATCGACAGATGCTCCGGCCGGACCCCCAGCGTGACCTCCTCGCCGTCCCGGCCGCAGGTGCCGGCGGGCAGGTTCATCGTCGCCCCGCCGCTTAGCTGCGCGCGCACATCCTCGCCATCGCGCTCCAGGACGCCGTCGATGAAGTTCATCATCGGCGAGCCGATGAAGCCGGCCACGAACAGGTTCGCCGGCCGGTCGTAAAGCTCAAGCGGCGATCCGACCTGCATGATGTTGCCGTCCTTCAGCACGACGACGCGGTCGGCCAGCGTCATCGCCTCGATCTGGTCGTGCGTGACGTAAACGGACGTGGTGCGCACGTCCCGGTGCAGGGCCTTGATCTCGGTGCGCATCTGCACCCGCAGTTTGGCGTCCAGATTGGAAAGCGGCTCGTCGAACAGAAACACCTGCGGCCGGCGTACGATGGCGCGCCCCATCGCCACGCGCTGGCGCTGGCCGCCGGAAAGCTGTTTGGGATAGCGCTTGAGATAGTCTCCAAGACCCAGCATCCGGGCCGTGTCCTCGACGCGCCGCCCGATCAGCGCCGCCGGCTCGCGGCGCAGCATCATGCCGAAGGCCATGTTCTCATAGACCGTCAGATGCGGGTAAAGGGCGTAGTTCTGAAAGACCATGGCGATATCGCGGTCCTTCGGAGGTAGGTGGTTGACGATGCGGTTGCCGATGCTGATCCGACCGGCCGTGATCTCCTCAAGGCCGGCGATCATTCTGAGCAGCGTGGACTTGCCGCAGCCGGATGGGCCGACCAGGACGACGAACTCCTCGTCGCCGATTTCCAGGTCGACGCCGTGCACGACCTCGTGATTGCCGTACGATTTCCGACATTGATCGATGATGACTGATGCCATGCCGACACCGCCCCTTTCGCATTTCGGTTAATCGTTGACGCCTCCGGCCGTCAGCCCGCTGACCATGTAGCGCCGGAAGGCGTAGTAGAGCGCCACGGGCGGCAACGAATAGATCACCGAGGTGGCCATCAGCAGGCTCCAGGGCGAGTTGTCCTGGCCAAGGAAAAAGCCGAGCGCCACCGTCAGCGTCACCCGGTCCTCGCTCGACAGGAGCAGGAAGGCGTAAAGATATTCGTTCCAGGCCAGCAGCATCGCAAACGTGCCGATCGCCACCATGGCCGGGCGCATCAGCGGAATGTAGACGCGGCGCAGGATCTGGAACGGCGTCGCACCGTCCACCTTGGCGGCCTCGTCAAGCTCCCTTGGCAGGTTTTCGGCATGCTGGCGAAACACCCAGATCGCATAGGGCGAGGCGAAGGTGGTCATGGCGAAGATCAGCGACCATGGGTTGTTCACAAGCCCGTAGTCGCTCATCACCGTAAAGAACGGAATGGCCAGAAAGGCCATGGGAATGATGTAGGAGGTCAGCGCCAGATTGGTGATCAACTGGCCATAGCGAACCTGCATGCGGGCGATCGCGAAACTGGCTGTGATGGCGACGAACAGCGTCAAAAGCGCCGTCGCCACCGCCACGAACACGCTGTTGAAAAGCTGGATCCAGAAGCTGCGCAGGAAGAAATAGTCCTGGGTGAAGACGATGCGGTAGTTTTCGAGGGTCGGGCTTTCGGGCCATATCCGCCCGCCGAACGGCGCGTTGATCGGCGTCAGCGACATCATCACCATGTGGTAGATGGGCAGGACCGACCAGACGAAGACCACAATGCCGACCGCCACGAGCAGGGCGTGGGTGGCGGCACGCTTGATGCGGAACCCCAGGTCCGGGCGCGCGATCGCCCGCTCCGACCGGTTTTCCATGACATGTGCCATGCGCCGCGCCCCTTTCACGAGCGTTCGAACCGGCCGCCGGCGTTCAGGCGGCGCACCAGGACGACGACGGCGGGCACCACGAACGGCATGGCCGTGAACACCGCCGCGACGCCCATGTTCAGATCGCCCAGATTGAAGCCGTAGCGCACGCCGAGCGTCGCCAGAATATGGGTCCGGTCGACCGGCCCGCCGCCGGTGAGCAGGAAGACGCTGTTGAAATCGCCGAGCGTCCAGATCGCCGAAAGCAGCGTGGAAGTGATGTAGATGTTGCGGATCTGCGGAAAGGTGACGAAACGGAACTTCTGCCAGGCGCTGGCGCCGTCGACGTCGGCCGCCTCGTAGAGCGATACCGGGACGGTCAGGCGCGCGGCGATCATGATGAGCGTCCAGAAGGGCACCCATTTCCACACATGCACCACAACGACCGCGCCCATCGCCGTGGTCGGATCGTTGAGCCAGGCCGGTGCCGGCCAGATGCCGAACCACACGTCCAGCATATGGTTCAGCATGCCCCAGTCGGCGTTCAGCATCCAGCGGATCGACAGGATGGAGGGCACCTGCGGCACCGCCCAGGGCAGGATGACGACGAGGCCCAGTAGCTTGATCCAGCGGTGGGGCGCCAGCAGCATGCCGGACAGGAAAAGCGCGATCAGCAGCTTCAGATTGACGCCGAAGCCGACAAGAATGGCCGTGTTCCAGACCGTGCGCGTGAAGATCGGATCGTTCCACAGATCGGCATAGCTTGGCCAGTGCAGGCCAAGGCCGATGCCGCGCACCACCGGCATGACGGCAAAGGCAAGAAAGACCACCAGATAGGGCAACACGAAGATCACGCCCCAGGCCGGCTCCGGCAGGCGGCGCGGCCGAGCCCTTGCTCATGGGTGCTGTTCATGGTCCGCCTTTGTCGTTGGTGCGATGGGCGCGGCCTTGAAAAAGGGCGTCGGCGGCGCCCTTTCGCGCCGCTGGGATCCGCCGGCCGAGCGGCGCCTTAGTTCGCCAGGATCTGCCTGATCCGCGCGTTCATCTCATCGACCGCTTCCTCCGGTGAGATGCGGTCGAGGACGATCCGGCTGGCGGCGCGCGCCAGAAGATTCTCGGCCTGCACCTGCGTGTAGCGGTGATTGAAGATCTGCGGGAAGGGGCGCGATTCCGACTGGGTGTATTGCAGATAGGCGGCATGCCTGTGGCTGTCCGCCGGATCGGTCCAGAACGGATCGTCGAGCAGGCTGCCCAGCACCGGCTGCCAGCGCCCCTGGGAGCCCTCCACATAGGGCTTGAGGTTGGCGGGGTCCGCCAGGGCGGCCAGGAACGCCCTGCCCAGTTCGGCATTGTCCGCCCCGGAGAAGACGACCGCGTGCTTGATCGACGTCATCACTGGGAACGACGCGCCGTCCGGTCCGTCGGGCCACGGGATGGTGCGGATCAGATCGTTGTAGTTCTCCGGATTCTGGCTCTTCTGCGATGCTGGGATCGACAGGGACGGGTTCAGCGCCAGCACCGTGTTGCGATTGAGGAAATCGGTGTTGTTGTCGCCGTCGCCCCAACTGACCGAGCCGGAGGGCACGCAGTCGGCCGCATAGGCCGTATAGTCGGTGAAGGCGGCGATGATCCTTTCGCGCACGGCCGCATCGTCGCCCTGGAAATTGCCCTTGGCGTCGAGCAGGTCGGCGCCATGGGCGGACAGGTACATCTGTATGTGGAAGTTGGAATCGGTGGATGCCGAGGCGAACACCTGGCCCTTGCCGAACACGCGATGGCCGGCCGCCCGCGCCGCCGGCTGAACCTCATCGCACCAAAAGCGCCAGAACGCCGACCAGTCCTGGGGAATGTCCTCAGCCGAAAAGCCGGCGTCGCTCAGAATATCGGCCCAGTAGTGCATATGGCCGGTCTGCTGCTGGATCGGCACGACGTAGTAACCCTGTTGGCCGGTGGCGCCGCCCAGCATCCTGATCGAGTCCGCAACGCCCGGCAAAAGGTCTTCGCGCATGCCGTCGACGATATCGGAAACATCGGCGAGGCGTCCTTCATAGGCCCAGCGCGGCGATGTCTGCCAGTCGAACAGATGGCCGAACGCCACATCCGGCGGATCGCCGGCCTCGATGGCGGCGATCACCTTGGGGATCACCTCGGCGACGGGTACGAAGGTGACCTCGACGCTATGGCCGGTTTCGGTCTCCCACTTGTCGGCGAAGGCGAGAAGCGCGTCATCCTCCTCCTCGAAAAAGCCCTTGTTCCAGATGATGTCAAGGTCGGCGGCCAGGGCCGCGCCCGCCATCGCCAAGGTCATTGCTGCCGCCATCGCGCCGGCACGCATCCGATTCCGAACGTTCTCAATGCACTTCCTCCCTTGCTGAGCGATTCCAGTCCTCCCACGGGTCAAGGCCATTGGCCGCCAGTTTTATATTGTATGATATACTGTCCATTTTGTCTATTTTTGACATATCATATATGATATTGCTTGACATGCCGGGTGAGTTCACAAAACGGGGCGCTGTTCGACCCGGACCCCGCCGCCCGATGACCGCTCGTGTCCCGCGATGACAGATCAAGGCGTTGGAACCCGTCGGGCTCATGGCATGACGGGGCCTAGAGCGGTTTGTCTTTAGCTGGCATCGTCTGAGCGCCGGGATTTTGTGATCTGGCAAGGCGCGCGGGACGACGCGGTGCGGGCACCGCAAGGCGCGCGCAACGCCGTCCAGAGCGCAAAAGACCAAGCGCGGGCGATGTGCGGCCCTTACGCGACCTCAATCGGT
>NZ_CFIFWG010000060.1:0-15700 GCF_984466335.1 Roseitalea sp.
ATCGAAATGCGCGATCAGATGCCGCGCCAGCGCGCCGCCGGTGCCGGGAAAATCGGCGCGGACGGCATCGTGCCTTCGCATCGTGCGCCGAACCCAGATTTGCGGCAGCAGGACGATGGCGGCGATGAACGCGAGGGCAAGAAGGCCGACCAGGGCCACGAACACGATCTCCGATTGCGCGTTGAACGGTCGCGGCAGGCGCCGCCCATGCAATATGGGCATGACCTGGCCGCGGGCAAAGGGGCAGCGGGCAAGGGAGCGGAGGGCAAAAGGGCGGAGGGCAAAGGGACTGTGAGCAAAGAGCCGGCGGCCCGCCTCAGTTCGTGTCCGCCTCGTCCGTCGCGCCCTGCGTGTCCGAAGAGGTGGGGTCGCTCGCCGCCGTTCCCAGGCGCTGTTCGAGATCCCTGCTCGATGAGGTCGCGATCACGTTGCCGGTCACAGGCGGCAGCGGCTCGGCCGGGCCGCGGTTCAGCGGGTTCAGGTCGCTTATCACGGCGCATCCGGCCAGAAGGCCGCAGCCGAGCAGCGCCAGCGGCGTTGCGATTCGATGGGGCTTGTCCTGCATGCACATATCTCCCGGCGGGAGACCTTAAGCGCGACGGCCGCGGCGATCAATCCATCGCCGCGGCCGTTTGAGAGACGCGTTGCGCGGGTCTCAGTCGTAGTAGATGTCGTTGTCGTCCAGATAGACGTTGCTGGCATCGCAAATATCGATGCCGATCGGCTCGTCGAGCACCTCGTCGCCATCGGTGCTCAGCCAGCCGACCTGCAGCACCTGCTCGCACGGGCCGGTGTCGGCGGCGAATTCGGCGATCGCCGATTCCCCCGGGCCGATTTCCTCGTCGAGCCAGTTGTCGCTCCAGCCCGAGCCGTCATTGGTATAGAAGCCGATGACGACGTTGCCGTCGCTGTCGTTGTGGACTTGGAAATAGCCCTCTGAGCCGGTGCCCTGCGCGAGGGCGCCTGTCGTGGCGCCGGCCAGAAGCGCGGTTGCCAGAATCAATCGCAATATCATTTCGTTTGCCTTTTCAATTCGCTGGAAATCCGCACCCCGCACCCAATCCTAACACGGAATCCTTGGCTCTTGCGTTCGATTTTTTCCTCAGGCGGTCTTGCGCGCCTGTCCGGCCGGGTTCCGGGGCGCGGTTAACCGGCCGTCAACCAAACCGTCGAACCACTCGTTCACCCTGGCCGCCTAGTCTTCCTCGTTGGGACAACCCTATGGACGAGGAGACGCGCCATGGGCAGGACGGGTGAAACCTCCGGGGTGGCGGCACATGGCCGCATGGTCGCGCGGCTTGCCGCCGTCGCGGTTGGCGGGCTGGCGCTCGCCTCGTGCAGCTTTCTCGATTGGGGATTCATGGACGGAGCGACCAAGGCGCCGCCGGCCCGCGTCGATTCGTCGACGACGCGCAGCGTGTTCTCGTTGCCGCGTCCGGGCTTTCCCGGTTTTGGCCACAACGACGGGGGTGCGATGCCGGCCGCCGAACGCCAGTGCCGCGCCGCGCTCAAGCGCCGTGGCGTCGCGTTCGTGGACATCGCGCCGATCCGCGACAGCGCGAACTGCCATATCGACCGTCCCGTCAGGGTCTCGACGCTGGCGCGCGGCGTTCAGCTCAAGCCGGCCGCCACGCTCAACTGCCAGGCCGCGCTGGCCGCCGCCGAGTGGCTGCAGCAGGATGCGGGTCCCGCCGCCCGCAAGCGCTATCTGACCGGCATCGCCTCGGTGGGCAACATGTCGTCCTATTCGTGCCGGCGCATCCGGGGTTCGGGACAATGGTCCGAGCATTCAAAGGGCAATGCGCTCGACATCGGCTCGTTCACGCTCAAGAACGGGCGGACGATCAAGGTGTCCCGCCAGAGCCTGTTTGCGATACGGGCGCGCGGCTTCCTGCACGCGGTGCGCACGGGCGCGTGCGACGAGTTCTCGACCGTGCTGGGGCCGGGCAGCGACGCCGATCATGCCGACCATTTCCATTTCGACCTGCGACAGCGCCGTTCCGGCTACCGGCACTGCGACTGATCGCGGGCGGCCTGTCGTCCGCATCGCTTTTCGCCCGAGTGGGCCGGTTTGTCGCCGGCCCGGCGCGATTGCCGCAATGCCGACGCGGCATGTCGCCTTGCCTGCATTGCGGCGCGCGACGGGACGCTTAGTTGCGGCGCGGAGCCAATCGGAGTTCGCCCATGCCGCAGACCATCCGCGCCGCCGTCTGCCGCGCCTTCGGCGAGCCGATGCCGATCGAGACCGTCACGCTGGCCGATCCCGGCCCCGGCGAGGCGCTGGTCGCGGTCAAGGCTTGCGCCATCTGCCACTCGGACATCACCTATGCCGACGGGGGCTGGGGCGGCGACATGCCGATGGTGCTCGGCCACGAGGCGGCCGGCGTGGTCGAGGCGGTGGGCGAAGGGGTTGGCCATGTGGCGCCCGGCGACCGGGTCGTCGTCACGCTGATTCGCGCCTGCGGCCGATGCCATTATTGCGGTTGCGGGCAGGACGTGCTGTGCGAGACCGAATTTGCGCTCGACGGCCGCTCGCCGCTGACCGATGCCGCCGGCGCCCCGCTCGGCCAGGGGCTGCGCACGGCGGCGTTCGCCGAAAAGATCGTGGTCGAGCAGAGCCAGCTCGTGGCGATCGATCCGGCGATCCCGTTTGCCTCGGCGAGCCTGCTCGCGTGCGGTGCGATTACCGGGATCGGCGCGGTAACCAACACGGCGCGGATGCCGCAAGGCAGCCATGCCGTGGTGATCGGCTGCGGCGGGGTGGGGCTGAACGCGGTGCAGGGCGCGCGGATCGCCGGCGCGGCCAGCGTCATCGCCATCGATATCGCCGCCGACAAGCTGGACGCGGCCAGGCGGCTCGGCGCCACCCATGCGCTCGATCCGTTCCGCGACAGGGCGGTGGACGCGGTGATGGCGGCGACGGGCGGGCGCGGCGCGGACTATGTGTTCGTGGCCTCGGGCGCGCCCGCAGCGCTCGAAAGCGCCACCGGCTATATCGGCAAGGCGGGCACGGTCGTCATCGTCGGCATGCCGCCCAGCGACGTCGACATCAGCTACAATCCGGCGAGCTTTGCCGGCTGGGGGCAGCGGATCGTCGGCTCGAAGATGGGCTCGGCGCGGGTCGCCGTCGACGTGCCGCATCTGGCATCGCTCTATCGCGACGGCGTGCTTGAACTGGATTCGCTCGTCACGAAGCGCTTCGCCCTCGACGAGATCAACGCCGCCGTCACGGCGACCAGGGCGGGGCATGGGCTGAGGAATGTGATCGTGTTCTAGGGCCTGTGGGGGTTCGTTTGTCGTCGGTCGATTTTGAGACGTGATCGACCTACGATCGACGACCCACCACCCACGACAGACGACCGACGGAGTTGCCATGCCCACCATCACAGACATCGAAACCTTCGTCGTCGGCACGCCCGAGGGGACGCCCGGCGGGCGCTATTTCATCTTCGTCAAGCTGATCGATTCGGACGGCATCGTGGGTTATGGCGAGGCCTATGGCGCGACCTTCGGGCCACGGACCATGGCCGCGATGATCGAGGATGCGGCCGCCCGGCATCTGGTCGGTCACGATCCGCACGACATAGAGGCGCTGTTCCGGCGCTGCTATTCGTCCGGCTTCACCCAGCGGCCGGACGTTTCGATGATGGGCTGTTTCTCGGCGCTGGAGATGGCCTGCTGGGACATCATCGGCAAGCATGCCGGCCAGCCGGTGCACAGGCTGATCGGCGGGGCGGTGCAGACCCGGCTGCGCTCCTACACCTATCTTTATCCTGCGACCGGCCCGATCTATCCGGCTGAAACGGCGGGCCGGACCGTCTACAACGATCCGCAGATGGCCGCCGAGGCCGCGCGCGCCTGGGTCGATCGCGGTTTCACCGCGATCAAGCTCGATCCCGCCGGACCCTATACGATCCACGATCCGCACCAGCCGCTGCTGACCGATATCGAGCGGTCGGCGGCGATGGTGGCCGCGGTGCGCGAGGCGGTGGGCACCCGCGCGGACATATTGTTCGGCACGCACGGCCAATTCACCCCGTCGGGGGCGGCGCGCATGGCCCGCGCGCTCGAACCCCATGATCCGCTCTGGTTCGAGGAACCGGTGCCGCCGGACATGCCCGAGGCGATGGCGGCGCTCGCGGCCAAGACCTCCATTCCCGTCGCGGCCGGCGAACGGCTGACCACCAAGTACGAGTTCGCGCGGCTTCTGGCGCTGGGCGCGGCGCAGATCGTCCAGCCCGATCTCGGCCGCGCGGGCGGCATCCTGGAAGCCAAGAAGATCGCCGCCATCGCCGAAACGCACCATGCGCTGGTCGCCCCGCATTGCTATTGCGGGCCGATCGCGGCTGCGGCGAACATCCAGCTGGCCGCGACGCTGCCCAATTTCCTGATCCTCGAAGCCGTCAAGGACTGGACGGGCTTTCATGCCGACCTGCTTGAGACGCCGCTGGTGCTGGACGATGGCGACACGCTGGTGCCGACCTCGCCTGGGCTGGGCGTGGCGCTGAACGAGGATGTCGCCCGCGTTCACCCCTATGCCGGGCCGGATCTGCATCTGGTGATGGAAGACGATCCGGTCCGTCCGTGATCCCCTGCGCCGGGCGGAAGCGGCGGCTCCTGCGATGAATGGCGCATCGCCGGAGCCGCCTCGGGCCCGTCCGGCCGATCACTCGACCCTGGTGACTTCGGTCAGCGTCGTTGTGCCGTCGGTGTAGACCACGCGGATCGTGTCGCCGGTCGCAAGGCCCTCCAGATCGACCTCGACGCCGGCTATCCAGGTGGAGCCGTCCTCCAGCACGATCATGCGCGTATCGGCATCGATCATGGTGATCACGCCTTTTGCTTCGCCGGCAATGGCGAAAAGGGTGGAGCCGAAAAGCGCGGCCACGGCCAGGGCGGCTGTCTGTTTGCGTGTCATGATCTGATCCTTTCTGTCTGTCGCGTTGCGCCGGCGCCGGCCCGCCTTCGGGCGAGGCCGGATGGCCGACGCGGCGGAAACTGGCGGCGCGCATTGTGCGTGGCAAGTCACGTTAGATTGCCAAAAGTCAGTGAAATCAGTGCCTTATTGCCGCCATGATTGATGTGGCGAGGGCAGGTTTCCTGCCGCGCGTTCCCTGAAACCGTTCCGCTTCAAGGCCTCTGCCGCGCCACGATCTGCTCGCATTCGCGCGTGCGGGGCCATGCCAGACCGCCGGGGCCGATCACGGAGCCGGGCCGGGCGGCGAATTTGATGGCGGTTACCGTTCGTGAGCGGATGCAACCGGGGCGCGGCGCAGCATCGGCACCAGTTCAACGGCCAGGATCGCAACGAAGATAAGCGCGCAGCCCAAAAGGCCGACGGCCGGGATGCGCTCGGCCAGGAGCAGCGCGCCGAACAGGGCCGCGAACGGTGCTTCGGTGGACATGAAGATCGCCGCCTGCGGCGCGCTCGTGTGGCGCTGGGCCACGGCCTGGATCGTGAAGGCGATGCCGCCCGATACGATGCCGGCAAAGGCGATTTCGGGCGCGGCGGCGGCCGCCATCCCGAGCGAGACGGGCTCGAAGACCGGCGCCAGCGCGATGCCGATCAGACCGCAGACCAGAAACTGGGTGAAGGCGAGCGTGAACGGGCGGGGTGCGCCGCGCACGAACCGGCCGAGCGCGATCACGTGGAAGGCCCACAGGACGGCGCATGCGAGCGTCCAAAGATCGCCCTCGGTGAGCTGGTCCAGCCGGCCGCCGGCCAGCAGCAGGATGCCGGCCAGCGTCATCGCGGCCGCCGGCCAGACGACCGGATGCGGAAACTCGCGCAGCAGCACCACGGCGATGATCGGCACCAGCACCACATAGGTGCCGGTCAGAAAACCCGAATTGGTCACGGTCGTCGTCAGAAGGCCGATTTGCTGGGCGGCGAGCGATGCGAACAGGATCGCGCCCAAAAGCGAGAAGTTGCGCCACTGTGCCGGCGAAAGCGCCGGCCGGCCGGCGCCATGGGCGCGGCGCGCCTCCCAAAGGGCCAGCGGCGCGACGGCCGCGGCCGCCGTCAGAAAGCGCAGCCCGGTGAAGAAGACGGGTCCGATCGCCTCCATCGCCGTCGACTGGGCGACAAAGCCAATGCCCCAGATGGCGCCGGTGATCAGAAGGAGACCGTTGGCGGTCGCGCGGTTCATCGTCCAGCCGTGCCATGCGACCCGCGGTGCGGCAAGCGGCAACTTGTCATGGTGACAGGCTTGTCGGCGGGGCCGCGCGGGCTCACAAATCGGTGCGCGGTGGCCGAGCCCTTATCAACGTTTCCGGTGATCCTATGTTATGGGGGCATTTTGACTAGCAGGAGTACGCCCTTGCCACGCATGAGCCATTCGATGTCGACCGTGCGGACGGCCGCGCTGGGCCTGGCCGTCATCTCGGCGGCCACGGCCGTTTTGCCCGGCCCGGCCGACGCGCGCGAGTTCAGGCGCATCCGGGACGTCAACGTGTCGTGCACGAACGCGCTGCGCTGCGACCTGTTCATCACCAATCCCCGGGTGACGCTGTTCACCGTCGGCTTTCGCCGCGCCGCCGCCCTCGATGCGCCCGTGGCGCTCTATCTGGCGATCCGCGAGCCGCTCGTGGCCGGATCGCAGGTGCGTTTCGTTGTGGACGGAATCGAGGTTCTGACCGTGCCGGCGGATGCCTTCTCCTATCGCGCGGCGCTCTCCGAATATTCCCATGACGCGCAGGACGCGGTGCGTGCGATGTTCGCGGCCGCCAGGGCCGGCGAACTGTTGCAGGTGACCTACCGCACGCGCACCGGCCAGGCGACGGCGCCGTTCTCTTTGTCGGGCGTGGTCGCCGGCGCGATCTTCATGGACGAGGTGCAGGGACGTCTCGGGCGCGACGACGCGCTCGCCGCGTTCGGCGCCATGCCGGTGGGGCCGGTCGCGCCCGTCTTCGGCGACGACGTGCGCGCGCTCGATGCCGTGCCGGCGGGCCTGATGCGCGCGTTCGAGGGCGAGGGCGCCCCGTGCGCCGGCGAGGGGCGCGTGGGCGATGTCGTCGACGGGTTCGAGGTCTCGCTCGCCGACAATGTGTCGCTGATCGGCCTGCAATGCGGTGTCGGCGGGGCCTATAATTTTCCCTACGCCTTCTGGCTGAGCCATCGCGAAGGCCATGAGCGCATCGCGCTGCCGATGATGGCCGCCGACGGCCCGTCGGCCGAGATGGTCGCGTGGAACGCCTGGTGGGACGCCGAGGCGGGCGAACTGAACGCCTTCTTCAAGGGACGGGGCCTGGGCGATTGCGGCACGGTGGCCCGCTGGACGCTGGCCGGCGCCGAGCCTCGTTTCGTGCTCCGGGAGATGCGCGTCAAGGATGCGTGCGATGGCGTGTTCGACGAGACGATGGAGAGCTGGCCACGCCTGTGGCCGCTGACGGACGACAAGTCGTGAGCGCGTCACGCCCGAACAGACCCACTTCCACAGGCTGACCGAGCACCGGCCGGAACGCGCATGCCGTCCATTCAGCCGTCCGTCTCGATCGCGCCCGTCCAGCGTTCCAGCCGGGCCTTGTTGTTGCCCATGTCGGATCGGCCAAGCTGCGCGCGGGCATAGGCGACAAGCCCCGATCGCCCATCGCCGAGATCGACCGCCAGGAACTGGCTGGTGTCGGCAAAGCGCATCGTGTCGGTCCATGTCACATAGCGAAGGGCCATCGCATCGGTGCCGTCATCGACGCGCTGCTTGCGGTCGGGTTGCGCCTCGATCGCGGCGCGCAGCGCGGCGATCAGGGCCTCGGGCGCCATGTCGTAGACCGGCAGGGCGCCGTCGACCGCCACACCCTCGCACAGATCCGGCGAGCACAGCAGCGCATCGTTGGGCCGGTCGGACCGCACGGGCGCGGCGAGTTCGAACGGACCCTGGTCGGGATTGCCGGCGATCAGTTGCCAGGTGTTCTCGCGGCCGTAGATGAGGAAGCCGACCGTTGCCACCGTGGCGAGCAGAACAAGCAGGATCAGGCTTTTGATGAGCCAGTTCATAACCATAGGCCTTTTTCACATCAGGATGCCGGATCGCGCTCGATGCGCACGATCCGGCCGGGATTGTCGTCGATCAGCAGGTAGAGCGCGCCGTCCGGCGCGATCTCGATGTCGCGGACGCGGCCGAGCCTGCCCGCGAAAAGCTGCTCCTCGCCGGTGATGGCGCCGCCGTCGCGCTCCAGCCGCGACAGCAACTGCGCGCGCAGCGCGCCGACGAGCAGATCCCCTCGCCATTCTGGGAACATGGGGCCGTCATAGACCGCAAGGCCGGACGGTGCGATGGAGGGGTCCCAGTAATGGGCCGGCTGCTCGAAGCCGGGCGCTTCGGTCCCCCGGCCGATGGGCAGGCCGGAATAATGCCGTCCGTAGGAGATTTCCGGCCATCCATAGTTGAGGCCGGCCTCGGGCCGGTTGATCTCGTCGCCGCCGCGCGCGCCGTGCTCGACGGTCCACAAAAGGCCGGTCGCGGGGTCGATGTCGGCGCCCTGGATGTTGCGGTGGCCCTTCGACCACAGTTCGGGCGCCGCGCCGGCCTCGCCGACAAACGGGTTGTCGGCCGGCACGCCGCCGTCCCTGTCGATACGGATCACGGCGCCGGCATGGTCGTCCATGACCTGCGCGCGCGGCCGCTCGCCGCGGTCGCCGGTGGTGACATAGACGGTGCCGTCCGGCCAGAAGCCGGTGCGCGCGCCGAAATGGCGGTCACCGCGCGACTTGACGTTCATCGAGAAGATGGTCTCGACCGCATCGAGCGCCGGGCCGGCGCTTTCCGGGCCGGTCAGCACGCCCCTGGCCAGGGCTGTGCCGCTGCCGCCCGGTCCGGGCTCGGAAAAGGTGAAATAGACCTCGCGCGTCGTGGCGAAATCGGGCGCGAGCGCGACGTCCATAAGGCCGCCCTGGCCGCCGACTGCAATCCGCGGAAGGCCGGCGGCCGGCCCGGAAAGCGCCCCGTCGCGGACGATGCGCATGGTGCCCGCCCGCTCGGTGACCAGCAGCGCGCCGTCGGGCAGGACCTCGACGCCCCATGGATGGGCGAGGCCGTCGGCGACCGTGGTCGCGCGCAGCGCGATGCCGTCCTGCGTGGTGACCTGGACACTCTGCGCCCAGGCCGGCCCGGCGGACGCAAGGGTGAGCGCGGCCAGGGCGGCGATCGGTCCGGTGCGTGGCATGGCATCTCCGGCGGTTGGTTGTGTCTTCGATGCCGGTTCCGGCGCGCCTCAGCGGCGCGTCCTGTGGTTGGCGTTCCAGTCGCGCTCAAGGCCGCGCACCATGGCCAGTGCCCCGGAGCCCATGCCGACCAGGCCGGCGCTCATCAGGACCAGAAGCGTTTCGCGCGTCACGGCGGGCGCCGGGTGGAGGGCGGGAGCGGCCAGCATCCGTGCCAGCGCGTCGGTGTCGAGCATGGTCGTGGCCGTCGCCGCATTCGTGGCGAAAGCCAGGGCGACCAGGGCGATCACGGTGGCAAAGACGAGGCCGGCGGCGAGCATCGCCGTGTCTGCAAGGTTGAGGCCGCGCCGGTCGGCGCGATGCATGGCATGGTTCATGAACAGGTTCGGTGCTCCCGGCCGCGATGCAGGCGTTTTTCACACGATCACGGATAGTTACGCTTTGCGGCGGAGAATGGATCGGATTGGGCCGGGCGCGGGGCGATTTTGCGTTCAAAGTGTGACCCCGGCCCGCTGCCCTCAAGGCGCACATGCCGGCCGGTGGTTCGGGGCGAGCGGTTTGTCAGCGCAGCGCCTTGACCAGTTCGCTTTCGGGCGCTTTGCGATGGGCGGCCATCAGAGGCGCGAAGTGGCCGGGGGCGGCCTGCGGCGGCGACAGCGCGTAACCTTGCAGGAAGTGGGCGCCGGTCCGGCGGGCAAGCTCCACCTGCCGCAGGGTCTCCAGCCCTTCCAGCACGCAGCGGATGCCGTCCTTGAGAAAGGTCTCGACCAGGCGCGCGATTTCGCCGAAGCCTTCCTCGGACGCCAGCATCCGGCGGACCAGCGCGCCGTCGATCTTGACGATGTCCGGGGTCAGCCGGGCAATGCGCGCCGGATCGGAGAAGGCCGCGCCGAAATCGTCGACCGCGATCAGAAAGCCGCGGGCGCGCAGGGCGTAGACGAAATGCTTCATGTCGGCTTCGGACCGTTCGCGATGTTCGGTGAATTCGCACACAAGGTCGCGCGGGCTTATGCCGGCCTGGCGCAGATCCTCGCCAAGGGCGCGCAGATCGGCCTCGAACGTGCCGGCGGTGCCAAGGCCCGCGGGATGAAAATTCAGGAACAGGCGCCTGGCCTCGCAGGGCAGGTGCCGCGCATTGTGCACATGGACGTGCCGGACGAGCGCCTCGACGCCGTGCAGGTCGGCCGGCGGGACATGGCCGAAATAGCTGTCGGGCAGAAGCGGCGCCCCGCCACGCAACGGCCGTGCCAGCGCTTCGAACGCGACCGGAAGGAGCCTGCCCTCGAAATGGCGGAACAGCGGCTGAAAGGCGGTGTTGACGACCACCGTGCCGTCGACCGCCGAGAGCGTGCCGTCCTGGTTGCGGGCGATCGTGCGGGGATGGTCGACAGGGCGCTGACGGTCGTCGGACATGGTGCGCAATGGCCGGTTCTTCGGGGTTTGCAGGGTAACCATTGTTAACGTTCGTGGTTAACGCTTTCTTTCGCCATCGGCCATCATGGTTAACGTCCCGTTGCGATTGGCCGCATCGACCGCTTGCCTCCGGTGGCCGGTTGGCGCAATAACGTGGCCGCCCGGCGCTGCCCGCGCCCCTGCCCAAGGAGTGATGAGATGGCCTTTCTTTCCGATGCGCTCGCGCGCGTGAAGCCTTCGGCGACGATCGCGGTCACGGCCAAGGCGCGCGAACTGAAGGCGGCCGGACGCGACGTGATCGGCCTTGGCGCCGGGGAGCCGGACTTCGACACGCCGGGCAACATCAAGAAGGCGGCGATCGCGGCGATCGAGCGTGGCGAGACCAAATACACCGCCGTGCCGGGCATCATCGAACTGCGCGAGGCGATCGCGGCCAAGTACAAGCGCGAGAACGGGCTCGATTACGCGCCCGGGCAGGTCATCGTCGGCACGGGCGGAAAGCAGATTCTCTACAACGCCTTCGCCGCAACGCTTAATCCGGGCGACGAGGTGCTGATCCCGGCGCCCTACTGGGTCAGCTATCCGGACATGGTGCTGCTGAACGGCGGCGAGCCGGCCGTCGTCGAGACCACGCTCGACAACGGCTTCAAGCTGACGGCCGAAGCGCTGGAAGCGGCGATCACGCCAAGGACGAAATGGCTCGTCTTCAACTCGCCCTCCAACCCGTCGGGCGCGGCCTATGCCGAAAGCGAGCTGAAGGCGCTGACCGAGGTCCTGATGCGCCATCCCCATGTCTGGGTGCTGACCGACGACATGTACGAGCATCTTTGCTACGGCGATTTCACCTTCACGACACCGGCCCAGGTGGAGCCCGCGCTCCATGAGCGCACGCTGACGATGAACGGCGTGTCGAAAGCCTATGCGATGACCGGCTGGCGGATCGGTTATGCGGGCGGGCCCGCCGATCTCATCAAGGCGATGACCAAGGTCCAGGGCCAGCAGACGTCCGGAACCTGCTCGATCGCCCAATGGGCTGCGGTCGAGGCGCTGAACGGGCCGCAGGACTTCATCTCCGAGCGGCGCAAGGTGTTCGAGGAACGGCGCGATCTGGTCGTCTCCATGCTCAACCAGGCGAGCGGCATCGAATGCCCCACGCCGGAAGGCGCGTTCTATGTCTACCCGTCCTGCGCCGGGCTGATGGGCAGGACCGCACCGAGCGGAAACGCGATGCGGACGGACGAGGACTTCGTCACCGAACTGCTGGACAGCCAGGGCGTGGCGGTCGTGCAAGGCTCGGCCTTCGGGCTGGGGCCGAACTTCCGCATCTCCTATGCGACATCGACCGAGGCGCTGACCGAGGCCTGCGCGCGCATTCAGCGCTTCTGCGCGCAGTGCCGCTGAGCGTCTCTGGGTCACATCGCCGCCATATCGCTTTGAAGCCGGACGATGAGGGCCGCGCCACGCACCGCCCTCATCGTCCGCCTTTATCGGCGCGGCCGGAGCCAGGATCAGCGCCCCATCGCTCTTGGTGATCCGCGGCGCCGCGCACGGTCGCCATAGCGGCCGACATTGACAAGGGTCAGGTTTCAGAAGGTTACAGGCGGTTACAGCGCCTTGTTACATGACAACTCCCCTGTTTACACCGTTCGGTAGGCGGACGCTGTTGCCGCAATGCACCGGAAGCATGCGCGAGCGTCGGTTCACAATGTCTTGCCGGAGGGGTTTTCCGGCTTTTCTGTGAGGCACAGGCTAAGATGCGAAGCGGGTCAGGGCCTTCGCCACGGCCTGCGACGTCGTTTTGGCGCCCATCTTGCTGCGCAGGTTCGCGCAATGAAGGTCGATCGTTGCGATCGAGACGCCCAGAGCATGGGCCATTCGATCTCGCCTGAGGCCCTTGGCGGCGAGAAACAGGATATCCCGTTCTCTCGGTGTCAGGACCGATGCCTTGTCGTCAATGTCGAGCCCGCTCGCGAAGAGCACCAGGGTCGCGCCGAGTCCTGGCCGCCGCAAGACATGGACCGTCAGTTGCGTCCTGGCGGCGTCGGAGTAGATCTCGACGTGTGCGCGTGCTTGCTCGGCGTTGGCACAGCACCGTTCCAGCAAATCGGCAAACGTCTCCACGGCAGGCATTGTGAGCCGGTTTTGCGCATCGACGCCGATCACGTCATGACACGCCGCCAGCATCTGTACGGCATCCCCATTCAGCGAGACGACCCGGCCCTGCATATTCACATTCACAACAGCCGTCTGATGTGAAGCCAATGTCGCCAGGTCCCGTTGGCATTTGGAGATATGAAGCATGTGTCGGGCGCTCCGTGTCGCCGTCAAATCTTCCATATGCGGCGCGTTCTGCTCGCCCCCCTTCAGGGGGGCGCGCGCCGAGAAAGTTTCGTCCGCCAGATCGTGTGGACTTGAACTCAGGGCGCTCGAAGGGACACAATGGGCCGGGGGCCGGGGAAAGGCTGGGACGCTGGCGATGGACATGGCTGGAAAACAACGGTCCGCGCTGACGGAAACCCTCCAGTCAGGCCTTCCGACATGGACGGATCGAGCCGACACGGCGCTCGCCCTGCCGGAGGTTTTGCGTGCCTGCGACCGTTTCTTCTATCATGCCTTCGGGGAGTGCCTGTTGCCCGTCATGATCTATGACGATCAGGGCCGGCGGCTGGTGCATCCGCTGGAGGTGGGCGAAGCCCGGCGCTTCCCCGAGCGGATCGAGGCACTTGCCGACCGGACCAGCGGCCCTGGTTTCGTCATGTGCGACAGGGGGCCGGTCTATGTCTACAACCGGTTCGACCGCTGGCCGCTCGCACCCGCCAATGTCGCCTCTGTCGCGGTCCTGATCGAGCGCGACTGGTTCATCGATTGCACGGGGCTTGAGCTGACCCGGAGCGAGTTCACCCTGGTCGGCCTTCTCCTCAGTGGCCACGATCTGCGCTCTGCGGCCGCCCATGTCGGCGCAAGCTACGACACCAAACGCAAACAGGTGCGCCTGATCCTTGAAAAGGCGGGTGTCAGCGGGCAGGCGGCTCTTCTGAGGGAGCTGTCCCTGGCGCTCTCCTCCACCATCCTCAACGATCTGATTCGGCCCGACCTCAGAAGTCCCGAGGTCGACCTGGTACAACAGGTCTATGGGCGGGACGTCGTGATACACACCATCTCGGTCGGAACGTCCCGCGACGTGCCGGTCTGGGAGTTCGGGGCGCGGCAGGGGCAACCGATCCTCTATTTTCACTCGATGCTCGCTCCGATCATGTTTACGCCCGACATGGCCAAGACGCTCAGCGCCCATAATCTGCGGCTGCTGATGATCCCGCGCCACTTTTTCGAGCCCAAGTCCGGTTTCGAGCTCAAGTCCGGTTTGAAGCCCAAGCCCGGCGCGGCAAGCCCGCAGACACAGATATTGCAGGCGACCTCGGAGATCGTGGACTATTTCTGCGGCGAGCCGGTGATCTGCATGGGGGAGAGCGCAGGCTGCGCCTGGGCCGCTCAATTCGCACGGCACTATCCCGACCAGGTCAGCGAAGTCATTTTCGTCGCCACGCCGCAGGCCATCCGCCTTCAGGACGCCGCGCGTACGCTGTCACGGTCGGCGTCCCTGCTGACTGAAGTGTCGACCCGGATCCGCCGGGACGACCGCGTCGTCGCCGGGTTGACGCGGGTGTACAACACGATTGCCAGGGTGCCGGCGCTGGCCCGCAAATCCCTCGCTTTCATGCTGCGGAAGGCGCCGTCCGATCTGGCCAGCATCGATGTCGCGTTTGCGTCCCTTGCGCTTGGGGACTGGTTGCGCCTCATCGCGAACAAAGCCGCCCGCGCGTCGGTCGACGAGGTCGCGCATCTGCACTCCGACTGGGTCAGCGACCTTCACCGGCTGACCCGGCCCATGCGGTTTTTCCACGGATCGGAAGACACATTGTGCCCGCTTGAGGATGCAAGGGCCATGGCGGCTGGATTGCCCGATGCACGCTTCACAGCCTTCAAGGGTGCGGGCCACCTCGTCCTGGGGCAAAGGCTGGACGAGATACTGGCCTCCTTGTTCGTGACTCAGAATCCAAGTGAGAACGTGACGGAACAATCCGTGTAGGACGTCTCGTAAAGGGCGATGCTGGAGCGATGATCGGTGTAGCCGCACGATAGCGCGGGCACCGCCCCGGCGATCCGGATGCGCGTATCCGAAGCGGCCAGGCCGATCCGGTAAATGTCGTCGGCGCGGGCAAAATCCACGGTGGCGAAATCGGCGTCGAACCGGCGCAGCGTGGCGCTGAGCGTTCCCCCCAACCGGATCGTGCCGGTCACCTTGCGGGTATATCCCAGTCGCGCGCTTGCGCCCCAGTTCCTTTGATAGGCCAGTTCCGGCAGGTGGCGCTCAAGCCCGACACCCCAATGGAGCCGTCCGCGCGCGCCCAACGGCGTCGCCCACAAGACCGCCACCTGGGCAAAGGGGCCATCGCGGGCATCCTGTTCGACATAGTCGCGGTACTCGAACCGGCCGCTGATCGTCCGGCTTATGCCATCGTGGTCGCGCGACCATTGGGCATTCACACCCAATCGCCACGCATCCGGGCTGTCGGCCGGGCTGCCGGTGTCCGCGTCATAAACAGATCGGCTGACAAACGCGCCATAGCGGAGGGTCTGTCGCGGTTGGCGATGGATCATCTCGGCACGCGCATGGCCTGTCCAATAACGCAAGGTGTCCTCTTCATAGAGCGTCCGGCCGACTTTTCCGGTCACCTGGAATGTGCGTGATCCGTCCAGCGGCAGGCGGTATGCGGCACCCAGCGAGACGTTCAGGCCAACGCCCGAGCGTGCGTCGCCTCCGTCATCGATCGTGAAATCTCCGGCGCGGGTCGAGAAGGTCGTCGCCGTCGCCGCCCGGTTGACATTGGTGCTGGGCAAAAGGCCCAGACCGCCCTGAAGCCGAAAGGGCCGATCGCGGTGTGACCGGGCGAGCAGAGCCGCGTAGGGCGCAGCGGCCCGGCCGGACGGCGCTGTCCTGATCATCTGCGCCAGCAACGCTTCGGCCCCGCGGCGCTGTCCGTCTGCGATCAGTGCGCTCACGGCGACGAGGCGGCGGTGGGTTTGATCCGCCGCCGCGTCCTGCGCCTGTGCGGCTCACCCGGGAGA
>NZ_CFIFWG010000061.1:0-15665 GCF_984466335.1 Roseitalea sp.
ATTATGCGCGCGCGCCGCGCACGGGCCGCATCAACGGGCTCGGCCTGCCGATCGTCAAGGAGATCGCCGCCCTGTTCGGCGGCACGGTGCGGATCGCCGAGGGGATCGGCGATCGCGGCACGCGCGTCGAGGTGCGCTTCAGCGCCGCCCAGGCGCCCGCCTGATCGCGAACATGCTTGGCGGCCTCATCCTTGCATGGGTAAGAGGGCGTGACCGGGCTTGATCCATGTGCTGCCAGGACCTAGAGCAAGTCGCGCGTTGGGGGACGTGGCAGGCGCCGGCCTGACGGGGCGGGGCGCTTCGCGGCGGCTTCGACGCCGTTCAAAGGAGGTAGTAATGGCCGTTTCTCAGACACTTGTGGACAAGCTCTCGGACCCCGGCCTGCTGCCGGCGGCCGGCTATGTGAACGGCGAATGGATCAACGCATCCGACAGCGGCAAGAGGTTTGATGTCACCAATCCGGCCAATGGCGAGACGATCGCGACCCTGCCGGACATGGGCGCTGCCGAGACGGCGCGGGCGATCGATGCGGCCTATGAGGCCCAGAAGGCTTGGGCCGCCAGGACCGCCAAGGAGCGGTCGGCCATGCTGCGCGCGCTCAACGATCTGATGATCGCCCATGTCGACGATCTGGCGATCATCCTGACCTCGGAAATGGGCAAGCCGGTGGGCGAGGCCGCTGGCGAAGTGCGCTATGGCGCGGCCTACCTTGAATGGTTCGCCGAGCAAGCCAAGCGGATCGACGGCGACGTTCTGCCCGGCCAGCAGGCCGACAAGCGCGTGCTCGTTCTCAGGCAGCCGGTCGGTGTCGTCGGCATGATCACGCCGTGGAACTTCCCCAACGCCATGCTGGCGCGCAAGATGGCGCCGGCGCTGGGGGTCGGCTGCGCGGTTGTCGCCAAGCCCGCCGAGCAGACGCCACTGTCGGCGATCGCGATCGCGGTTTTGTGCGAACGCGCCGGCCTGCCCGCGGGCCTGTTCAACGTGATCGCGGGAACGGACGGGCCGGCGATCGGCAAGCAAATGTGTGCCAACCCCAAATTGCGCAAGCTCAGCTTCACCGGCTCGACCGAGGTGGGCCGGATCCTGATGCGGCAGGGCGCCGATCAGGTGCTCAAGCTGAGCCTTGAACTGGGCGGCAACGCGCCGTTCATCGTGTTCGACGATGCCGATCTCGATGCCGCCGCAAAAGGCGCGATCATGTCGAAATACCGCAATGCGGGCCAGACCTGCGTCTGCGCCAACCGCATCTATGTGCAGGACGGCGTCTATGACGCGTTCGCCGACAGGTTCGCGACCCAGGTCAAGGCGCTCAAGGCCGGCGACGGGTTCGAGGCCGGTGTCGACATGGGGCCGCTGATCGACGAGGCGGGGCTCGCCAAGGTGGAAGACCATGTCGCCGATGCTTTGTCGAAAGGCGCCGAACTGGTCGCCGGCGGCAGCTTGTCGAACGCCGGCGCGCTGTTCTACGAGCCGACCGTTCTGCGCAATGTCACGCGTGAGATGAAGGTTGCCCGCGAGGAAACCTTCGGGCCGGTGGCGCCGCTGTTCCGGTTCGACACGGTCGAGGACGTGATCGAGCAGGCCAATGCGACCGAATTCGGCCTTGCCGCCTATTTCTACGCGCGCGACCTGTCGCGTGTGTGGCGTGTGGCCGAGGCGCTCGAATACGGCATGGTCGGCGTCAACACCGGCATCATTTCCAATGAAGGCGCGCCGTTCGGCGGTGTCAAGCAGTCGGGGCTTGGCCGCGAGGGCTCCAAATATGGCGCTGACGATTATCTGGAGATGAAATATGTCTGTCTTGGCGGCGTGTGACCTGTGCCGTCGGGGCGGGTGTAGGCGCGCTGTGCGCCCACCGCAGACAGGCGGCCCATGAAGCAGGGCGCGCAGGACGATGCGGCCGTCGACCTGTTCGTGATCGGCGGCGGCATCAATGGCTGCGGCATCGCGCGCGATGCGGCCGGTCGGGGCCTGACCGTCGCGCTGGCCGAGATGAACGATCTGGCATCGGCGACATCGTCGGCGTCGACCAAGCTGTTCCACGGCGGGTTGCGATATCTTGAATATTTCGAGTTCCGCCTGGTGCGCGAGGCGTTGATCGAGCGCGAGAGGCTGCTTTGCGCCATGCCGCACATCGCCTGGCCGATGCGGTTCGTGCTGCCCTATCACCGCGACATGCGCTTTGAGGGCGACACGCCGACCGCGCGGCTGCTGTCCTTGACGATGCCGTGGATGCGGGGGCGCCGCCCGGCCTGGCTGATCCGCCTGGGCCTTTTCCTGTACGACCATATGGGCGGACGCAGGCTCCTGCCCGGCACCGCCTCGCTCGATCTGCGAAGCGATCCGGCCGGCGCGCCCCTCAAGGATGCGTTCGCCAGGGCGTTCGAATATTCGGACTGCTGGGTCGACGATTGCCGGCTCGTGGTCCTGAACGCCCGCGACGCCGAGCGGCTGGGCGCGCGCATCATGACCCGCGCGCGGGTCGTCTCGGCCCAGCGTGACGGGGCGTTCTGGTCCGTCGCCGTGCGCAACGAACGGACCGGCAAGGACGACACGATGCGCGCCCGCGCCCTGGTTAATGCGGGCGGCCCCTGGGTCACGGACATCGTGCGCAACACGGTGCGCATGAACGGCTCGGAGGGCGTGCGGCTCGTGCGCGGCAGCCACATCGTCACGCGGCGGCTCTATGACCATGACAAGTGCTATTTCTTTCAGGGCGGCGATGGCCGGATCATCTTCGCCATCCCATACGAGACGGACTTCACGCTGATCGGCACCACCGATCAGGAGCATGACGGCGCGCCGGCCGATGCCGGGTGTACGCCGGCCGAACGCGACTATCTGCTGGCCTTCGCCTCGCGCTATTTCGATACGCCGGTGACAGTCGACGATGTGGTCTGGACCTATTCGGGCGTTCGGCCGCTCTATGATGACGGCGCGGCGTCGGCCACCGCGGCGACGCGCGATTACGTCCTGTCGCTCGACGGCGACGGGGCGCCGCTTCTCAACGTGTTCGGCGGCAAGATCACCACCTACCGGCGTCTTGCCGAAAGCGCGCTGACAAAGCTGGAGCCGCTGCTGCCCCCGATGGGCGCGCCGCTGCCCGGCGGGGACTTCCCGGTGGACGGGTTCGAGGCGCTGGTGGACGATCTGCGCGCGCGCTATCGGTTCCTCGATGCGCGCTGGGCGAGGCGCCTTGTCCGCGCCTACGGGACCGAGGCCGCAACCATTCTGGGCGAGGCGGACGCGGCCTCCGACCTGGGCGCCGATTTCGGCGCGACCCTGACCGAGGCCGAACTGCGCTGGCTGATGGACGCCGAACATGCCGTCACCGCCGAGGACGTGGTGTGGCGGCGCTCCAAGCTGGGCCTGCGCCTGACGGATGAGCGGATCGCCGCGATCGAGGCGTTCATGCGGCGCGACCGGCCGCCGACATAAGGTGAACGGCTCCTGTCGTCATGACCCGATCGTCATCGTCCATGACCTCAAAACGACAGTGCACGAGGCGACTTCCGGCCTCATCCGCTTCGATCGAGACCACGCGCCCTTCAACCCTGTAGCTGCCTCCAACCGGGGCGACGGCCATGTTCCTGAAGCGCAGCCGGCGGATGTGGACGGGCGCGTCAAAGCCGCGCGAGGCGGCCTCGATGCACCAGTTGCCCATCAGGAAGCCCGGAACGATGATGCCGTCGAGCCCCTGGCTCCGGGTGTAGGCCTGGTCGTAATGGTAGCGGTGATAGTTGCGGATGGCCGCGCAGAACAGCACCACATCAACCCTGGTCGGACGCTTGATCAGCGGTGCAAGCGCATCGCCCGGCCCGGCGGCGTCGATCGGCAGCGCGCGTTCAGAAGAGTAGCTGTTCATAGCGTTCCCGCACTGCGAGCCTGCCGGCTTGGTCGCGATATTCGGTTTCCCATTCGGCGATGACGAACCGGCGGGTCTTGCCCTGCTTTTCGGTGAGCGATTTGAGCGTGCGCACCCCGCTCAGCCGGTCGCCGGTCTGCACAGGGCGCAGCCATTCCATCTCCATGCTGCCGCCCATGGTCTGGCCGGTGCCGACCATCGGTCGGTGCTCGTGCACGGTGCCGTCCTCGGCCATGGCCGAAGCGGGCACGAGAGGGCGCGTCGCGCCGTAATAGAGCATGGGCGGAACGGGGGCGGCCGTGTCATCGCCCGCCTCCTGCTCGATCGCATAAAGGGGATTGTCGTCGCCCGAGGCGGCGATGAAGCGCCGGGCTTCGCTGATCGATATCGGATCGCTTGCAAATGTGATCGTACGGCCGACCCAGGCCATGATTTCGGGCGTCAGAAGGCTCACGACGCATCCCCCTCGGGATCGGCGAAGCGCGGCTCGCGGCGCTCGGCGAAGGCGGCAAGCCCCTCGCGCACGTCGTCGCCTTGCCCCGCCGCCATCGCCAGCCAATATTCCATCGCGTCGGCTTCGCACACGCTGCGATAGAGCGTCGTCTGCGCGATGCGTTTGTAGGATCGCAGGGAAAGGGGTGACAATATCGTCATCGCCTCCGCCATGGCCAGCGCGCGGTCGACCAGCGCATTGCTTGCGACAATTTCATTGACGAGGCCGAAATGGTGCGCGCGGGCGCTGGTCAGCGGCGTGCCTGTCATGACCATCTCGTTGACGATCGCCGCCGGCAGCAGATGCGGCAGGCGCGAGGACTGCCCCGCGATCGGAACGATGCCGAGCCTCGGCCCCGGCACCGCGAACGTCGCCTCGGGCGTCGCCAGGCGGATGTCGCTGGCGATCGCCAGGCAGAAGCCGCCCGCATAGGCCGACCCGTTGATCGCGGCGATCACCGGCTTCATCGTGTCGCGCGGGCGCAGGAACACGCGCATATGCGCTTCTTCATAGAGGTGGCCCAGATCGCCCGGCGCGATCGTCTTGATGTCGTGGCCGGCGCAGAACGCGATGTCGCCGGCGCCGGTCAAGACGATGACGCGGGTGGCCTTGTCGGCGTCGGCGCGGTCGAAGGCCTCGTGCAGGGCGGCGATCATGTCCGGCGTCAGCGCATTGCGCTTGTCCGGCCGGTCGATGATGATCAGCGCGACGCCGGCCCGGGGGCTGCTGGTCTTGATCGTTGCGTCGGTCATTCGGCGCGCGCCCGTCCGTGATCGATGGTTTGGTCGTTGGCCGGCCGGTCCTCGACCTGCCGCGCCAATTGCTTGCGCAGCACCTTGCCGCCGGCATTGCGCGGCAGCGCATCGAATGTGTGGAACGCGGCGGGCACCTTGGGTGCAGACAGGGAGCGCCGGCAATGGGCCGTCAGTTCGGCGGAAACGGTTGTCCGGTTTGCCGCCGGGGCAAGGACGATGCAGGCGACGACGATCTCGCCGAGCAGCGGATCGGGCCTGCCGACCACGGCGGCTTCGAGCACCGCGTCATGGGTCGACAGCACCGCCTCGATCTCCAGGGGCGAGATGTTCAGCCCGCCGCGAATGATCATGTCGGACATGCGGCCGGAAAGGAAGATGCGCCCCTCGGCATCCACATGGCCGATATCCTGGGTGTGGAGCCAGCCGGCGCGCACCCGTTGCGCGGTCTGCGCTTCATCGTCGAGGTAGCCCGCCATCAGCGTCGGCCCGCGCAGCGTGATCTCGCCGGTTTCGCCGGGGGGCATTGGCCTGCCATGCGCATCGCGCGCCACCGCCTCGAAGCCGGGGGACAGTTGGCCCACCGAGCCCGCATGGTGCGGCGCGTCCGCGCGCTCGACCGCCGCGCCCGGAATTTCCGTCAACCCGTAGTTGGAGATGACCTCCGCGCCGGTGAAAATCTTGAACCGGGCGATGTCATGGTCGCTGATCGGCGCGGATGCCGTGTAGAGCGCGCGCAGCGAGGAAAGGTCGAACGCATCCCGGTCTTCCACATTGAGGATCATCAGCGCCATGGCCGGCACGAGCGCCGCCGTCGTGATCTTGTGCGTCTCGATCGCGGCCAGCGCATCGCGCGGGCGGAACCGTTCGAGCAGGACGAGCCCCGAACCGGCATGAAGGGCGGAGCCGGCGCTGAACAAAAGGCCGTAGATCGTGTGGAAGGGCAGGGCGCCCAGCACGCGGTCGTCGGGGCAAAGCCGCCATGTGTCCAGCAAGGTCCGATGCAGCGCGTCGACCGTCGTCGCGGTGTGGACGATGGCCTTGGGTTGGCCGGTCGTGCCGGAACTGAACAAGATGACGGCAGGCCCGCCGTCCCCGGTATCGGTCGTCGCTCGTGCCGCCGGCGGTTCGCCATGATCGGGCATCCACGCGCGCACCCCGGCGCTGTCGGGCGCGAGCCGGAAGCAGAAGGTCGGCGGCGGCGGTGCCTCCGCCGCGCGGCAGCCGACGAGCGCGTGGGTCGCACCGGTGCGCGCCACATAATGCGCGCGCTCGTGCGTAGGACTGCCGGGATCGCCGACGATCACCACCGCGCCGAGCGCCCGCAACGCCCAATAGGCGATGACGGATTCGGCGCACACATCGGGCAGGAACAGGACGCGGCTCGCCGGGCCGATGCCGTGATCGCGCAACAGCGCGGCAAGCGCGTCGATCTCGGCACAAAGGTCCCGGTAGCCCAACGACAGGCGTCCGTCGCGCACGGCGAGCGCGTCCGGGCGCGCTTGTGCGTGCCGCCAAAGGCGGGCCATGGCCGGCGCGTGCGTCGATGCGCTGTGCAAATCCCTCACTCCGTTCTTTAGCGGTCAGGGCGAACGCATCCATCCGCGCCGTTCTATTGACATTAGCAGCAAAACGCGCCCATTCTCAATACTGGAACATATATGCTGTATATCAGCACGCTTATTGGGAGAACGCGATGCTCAAAACCCTTGGAAAATTCGCCATTGCCACTCTAGCCGCGTCGGTCCCCGTCATGGCCGCAGCGGCCGATCCGGCGCCGACGACGCAGAAGATCATCGACCGGGGCACGCTGTTGTGCACCGGCCACAATGGCAGCTTCTTCGGCTTCGTCGAAGTCAATGACCGCAACGAGTGGAAGGGGCTGGACATCGACATGTGCCGGGGTCTTGCCACCGCGATCCTGGGCGATCCGAACAAGGCGCAGATCGTCCCGCTGAGCTGGGCGCAGCGCTTCCCGGCGCTCCAGTCGGGCGATGTCGACCTGATCATCAAGGCGACGACCTGGACGATGGGCCGCGACACGGAACTGGGCCTTCAGTTCTCGATCCCCTACTTTCTGGGCGCCGCCCAGTTCATGGCCCATGCCGAACTGGGCGTGACCGAGGCTGCCGAACTCGATGGCGGCACGATCTGCGTCGAGGCCGGCACCACCATCGAGCGCATCGCCGGCGACTTCCTCAGTTCGAACAATATCGAGCACACCATGGTGTCCTACGAGAAGGGCGCGGAATTGCGGGCGGCCTATCTGGCCAAGCGCTGCGACGCGTTCGCCGGCTGGGGCCCGAACCTGGCAGTGATCCGCGCCACCGAGGTCGACGATTCCGGGGCCCATGTGATCCTGTCTGATCAGCTCTCCACCGACCCGATCTCGGTTGCCATGCGCCAGGGCGACGAGGACTTCGTCGATCTGGTCAACTATCTGATCGCGGCGCTGATCAAGGCCGAGGAGCTGGGCATCACCAGCGAGAATGTCGACGAGATCGCCGCCGATCCGCCCTCCACCACCGTCGCGCGGCTGCTCGGCTCGGACCCCGGCATGGGCGAAAGGCTCGGCCTGCGCGACACCTGGGCGCGCGAAGTGATCGCCGAGATCGGCAATTTCGGCCAGATGTACGACCGCAATCTGGGCAAGGATTCGCCCTACAAGCTCCCGCGCGGCCTGAACGCGCTGTGGAAGGACGGCGGCGTCCTGTACACGCCCATCATCGACTGATCGGCCTTGCCCGGCGCCCCTTTTGGCGCCGGGCCCGTCTTCTCAACTCCAGACCCGGTGGCGCCGATGGTTGCTGCAAGAGCGCGATCCCGCAGGCCGGCACAGGCCCGGCGGTTGCTGATCCAGGCGCTGATCGTCATGGCCATCGCAATGACCGTCTGGAGCACCTACACGACGGCACAGACCAATTTGAACGCGCTGGGCATCACCGGCGGATATGCGTTCCTCGAACGCGCCACCGGCTGGAGCTATTCCTTTTCGCTGTTGCCGCGCTCGGTCGACGACACCTATCTGCGCACGCTGACGATCGGTTTCGTCAACACGCTGTTCCTGGGCACCTTGTGCATTGTCCTGTCGACCATTTTCGGCTTCATCGTCGGCAGCATTCGCGATTCCTCCAATCTGGCGCTCCAGACCATCGCCAGCGTCTATGTGCAGCTTTTCCGCAATTTGCCGCTGATCCTGCAACTGGTGTTCTGGTATGCGGTGTTCATCCATCTGCCCGGTCAGAGACAAGCCTATTCGCTCGGCGATGCCGTCTTCTTTTCCAATCGCGGGCTGATGCTGCCCTCCCTCAACATATCCGGCCAGATGGCGCTGATCGTGCTGCTCGGATCGATCGCGCTGGGCGTCGTCCTCCTGTTCGCCCGCATGCCGGCCGTGCGGGCGCTGGGCGTCTGGGCGGCCGGCACGGCGCTGGCGATAACGGCGTCCGTCCTCGTGTTCGTGCCCGAGGGCGAACCGGTCGTCTCGGTCCCCGCGCTCAAGGGGTTGCGGTTTGAGGGCGGCATGCAGATGACCATCGAGCTGGTCGCCATGATCGTCGCCATCGTGCTCTACAGTTCGGCCTATATCGCCGAAGTGGTGCGCGGCGGGCTGGCGGAGGTACCAAGGGGTCTGGTCGAAGCCGGCCATGCGCTCGGGCTCCGCAACAGGACGATCTGGAGCCGGATCAAGCTGCCCATGGCTCTGCGCAGCATCGTGCCGCCACTGGGCAATCAGTGGATCTTCGTGATGAAGGCGACCACGATCGGCGTGGCGATCGGGTTCAGCGATCTGTTCATGATCGTGTCGACCTCGCTGACCCAGACCGGGCAGACGCTGGAACTGATCGCCATACTGATGGGCGCGTTCGTGCTGATCAATTTCGCGCTGGCGCAACTGGTCGATCTGATCAACCGCCGCATGCAGTTGAAGGCGCACTGACATGGCCGTGGTCAGCGCCCCCGATCGTCCGCTCGATACGGTCAAGGCGCCTGGCCGCTGGAGCCGCTTGACGCATATGTTGCAACGCCGGGCGTTCGCGACGCCGGCGGACGCGGTGATCTCGGTCATCGTGTTCGCGCTCCTGCTCTATATGCTCTGGCTCATTGTCGACTGGGCGTTCGTGCGCGCGGTCTGGACGGCAGAAGCGGTCGATCGGTGCAGGGTCGACGGGGCGGGGGCGTGCTGGTCGGTGATCGATGCCCGCCACCGGCTGATCCTGTTCGGCCTTTATCCGTTCGAGCAGCATTGGCGCTCGACGGCCGCCTGCGTTTCGATCATCGCCACCGTCGTTTTGTCATGCATGCCGGCCTTCTGGACCGCGCGCCGGCTTATCACGCTGTGGGTCGTCGGGTTCGCTGCCTATTACCTTCTGATGGAGGGCAGCCTGATCGGCCTGCCGCAGGTGACGACCGATCAGTGGGGCGGGCTGTCCCTGACCCTGTTCCTGTTCTCGTCGGTGGTCCTGCTCGGCATGCCGATGGGGCTGGGGCTGGCGCTGATGCGGCGCTCGTCCATGCCGGTGGTGCGGCTGACGGCGGTGCTGATCATCGATTTCGTCCGGTCACTGCCGCTCCTGACGACGCTGTTCACCGCCGCCGTCATCCTTCCGATCCTGCTGCCGGAATGGCTTCAGGGCGACAAGATCTGGCGCGTGATCCTGGCCTTCGCGCTGTTTTTCGCCTGCTATCAGGCCGAAGTGTTCCGGGGCGGGTTTCAGGCCATCCCGAAGGGCCAGTGGGAGGCGGGCAGGGCGCTTGGCCTCAGCCGGTTCACGATCCTGTTCGACATCATCATGCCGCAGGTGTTCCGCCATTCCCTGCCGGCGACGATCAACATGGTCGTGCTCACCTTCAAGGAGACGGCGATCGTCATCATCATCGGCTTTTTCGAGATGCTGGCCTCGGCTGGCGCCGCTTTCGGCTCCGGCGAATGGGTGCCCTACTATCTGGAAGTCTACGCGTTCGTGGGCCTGATCTACTGGGTGTTCATCTTCTCGCTCGGCCAGTATGGCGAGTACCTCAAGAACCGCATGAAGGTCGGCCGCCGCTGACGGATAGCGCTAGTCGAGAACGACCGTTCCGTTCGGCGTGTCCAGCGTGAACGCCAGGGCGCGCTCACCCCTCTCGATCGTCGCCAGGTGCGCGACCTGAAGCGCCTCGAACATGGCGCGCAGACGGTCCGGGTCCGGATGGGTCAAGGTCACGGTCTTCAGCCGCACGCCAAGGTCCTGTTGGCCGGTCGAGGGATGCGGTCCCGGCGACCATTCGATGAAGGCGGGGACCAGCCCGCCCTCGGGGAGCGATCCGTCGCGCGGCACGGTCAGCCGCCATGTGCGCTCGCCGCGCCGGAAGTCGACCACCTCGCCCAGATCGATCGGGCTGGCCGCGATCACGGCATCGAGGTCGTTCGTGTTGACCACCCAGCAAAGGGCCCGCGGGTGCTCTGCAAGACGCGCCTGGGTTCCCGGATCGTCGAGCGTGAACCAGCGCGGGCGGCCCGGATCGGGCGCGTCGGGATCGATGGCGATCAGCTCGAAGAAGCTGTCATCGCCGGCCTGCATCACGCAATTGTGGGTGCTCATCGCATCGTGCTTCGAGCCGCGCGGCACCTCGACGCCGAGCGCGTTCCGCATGGCGGTCACGCCCTGATCCAGGCTGGCCGCGCCGATGGCGAAATGATCGATCCGGTTGCGCATTCTATGTCTCCGGTCCGGTGTTGAGCAGCGGCAGCGCCGCGGCGAGGTCGTCGATCAGGCTCTGCGTGTCTTCGAGGCCGATATTGAAGCGCACCAGTTGGCCCGGCGCGTCCCAGGAGCGCGCCGTGCGCACGGGCTTGACCGGCAGGACGAGGCTCTCGTAGCCGCCCCAACTCACGCCGATGCCGAAATGGTGCAGCGCGTCGACAAAGGCGCGCACATCCGCGTCGGGGCAGGGGTGGAAGAGGATGCCGAACAGCCCCGCCGCGCCCGAATAGTCGCGCTTCCAGAACGCGTGCCCGGGGCAGCTTGCGAAGGCCGGGTGCAGCACCTGGCTGACCTGCGGCTGCCCGGCCAGCCAGCCGGCGACCTCCCGCCCGGCGGCATCGATCGCCTTCATGCGCAGATCGAGCGTGCGCAGGCCCCGCAGGGCGAGCATCACCTCCTGTCCACCGGTCTTGTCGCCGACCGCCATGACGTGTTTTCGGATACGCATCGCCAGATCATCGTCCGAACAGGCGATGACGCCCAGCATGCAGTCCGAATGGCCGCCGACATATTTGGACGCCGAATAGACCAGAACGTCCACGCCCAGCACCAGCGGACGGCAGAAGACGGGCGTCGCCCAGGTGCCGTCGAAGACGCTCGCCACGCCATGGGCGCGGCAGGCGGCGGCGATGGCCGGCGCGTCGCACACCTCGAACGTGCCCGAACCGGGCGCCTCGAACATGAGCGCCGCCGTGTTCGGCCGGAACAATGACGCCACTTCGGCGCCGATCATCGGGTCGAAATATTCGATCTCGACCTTCTGCCTTGTCAGCACGCCGTCGCAGAAGGTGCGCGTGTTGCCGTAGACATTGTCGGCGACCAGCAAATGTGCGCCGGGCGCCGTAAGCGCCAGCAAGGCCAATGTGATGGCCGCAACGCCGGAGGAGGTCAGCGTGACGACGGATGCGCCCTCAAGGTCGGCAAGCACGCTTTCCAACTTGAAGCTGGCCGCGCTGCCGTAGCGGCCATAATAGAGCGTGCCGGGCGCGTGGCGGTTCGCGCGCGCCGTCTCGAAGGCGGCAAGCGTCTCGAACGCCATGGTTGAGCCAAGTTCGACCGGCATGTTGACATGGCGCCCTTCGATCCGGTCCGGCCGGCCGGCCTGGACGAGCGTGTCTTTGAATTTCCTGTCGGTTCTTGCCAAACCGCAATGCTCCTTGCAGACCTCCAAGCGACGATGACAGTTGCCATTTTTTGTGTCAATATACGGAATAACTGTATCCAATAACGAGACAAGTAGCCTGAAACATATGGAAAAGCATCTGACACTGAACCATTGGGGGCCGGGCATCGCCACGGTGAAGGACGGCCGCATCGTCGATGTCGAGATGCATCCGGGCGATCCCGACGGCTCGGCGATCAACGGCAATGTGGCGGGCAGCCTGAACGGGCGCGCGCGCGTCCTGCGCCCGGCGATCCGCAAGGGCTGGCTGGAGGGCACGCCCGGCACGCCGCGCGGCGAACGCGGACGCGACGCCTTTGTCGAAGTTTCCTGGGACGAGGCGCTCGACCGGCTGGCCGCAGAGGTCGAGCGGGTCCGCAAGACGCACGGCAACGGGGCGATCTTCGCCGGGTCCTATGGCTGGGCCAGCGCCGGCCGGTTCCACCATGCGCAAAGCCAGCTCAAGCGGTTCCTGAACACGGTCGGTGGTTTCGTGCGGTCCGAAGGCAATTACAGCTATCAGGCCGCGCTCGTGCTGATGCCGCACATCGTCATGGACTATCGCACCCAGGTGGAGCAGGTGACGCGCTGGCCGGTGATCGCCAGGCACAGCGATCTCGTGGTCATGTTCGGCGGGGTGGCGCCGCGCAACATGCAGGTCAGCGATGGCGGGCTGGCGCGCCACCGGGGCTACGGCAATCTGCGCGCCTGCGCGGAAGCCGGCGTGCGGTTTGTCAATCTCAGCCCGCTGCGCAGCGACGGCATGCCGGATCTGAACGCCGAATGGCTGGCGCCGCGACCGGGCAGCGATACGGCGGTGATGATGGGGCTGGCGCACACGCTTATGGTCGAGGGGCTCCACGACCGGGCGTTCCTGGACCGCTACACGGTCGGCTTCGAGCGGTTCGCCGCCTATCTGGGCGGCGAGACGGACGGCACGGCCAAGGACGCGGCCTGGGCCGAGCAAAAGTCGGGCGTGGCCGCCGGCCGCATCCGCGCCCTTGCCCGCCAGATGGCGGCAGGCCGGACGATGATCGCCATGGCGGTGGGCCTGCAACGCGCCGATTTCGGCGAGCAGCCCCTGTGGATGACGGTGACGCTGGCCGCCATGCTCGGCCAGATCGGCTTGCCCGGGGGCGGCTACACGGTCGGCTATGGCGTCAACGGCAATATCGGCAATATCCAGCGCCTGTTCGGCTGGGGCAGCCTGCCGCAGGGGAAGAACCCGGTCGACGATTACATTCCCGTCGCCATGACCAGCGAGATGCTGCTCGATCCCGGCGGCACCTACCGGTTCGACGGCATGGAAAGGACGTTCCCGGACATCCGCATGGTCTGGTGGGCGGGCGGAAATCCGTTCCACCACCATCAGGATCTGAACCGGCTGCGCGCCGCTTTCCAAAGGCCCGAGACGATCGTCGTCAATGAGATGAACTGGACGTCGACAGCGCGCCACGCCGACATCGTCCTGCCGGTCGCCGCGCCCGGCGAGCGCCTCGATTTCGGCGGCGGCAAGTCCGACAATGGCCTGATCCCCATACCGGCGCTGGTTCCGCCGCCGGGCGAGGCGCGCACCGAATATGAGACATTCGCCGCCCTGGCGGGGCGGCTGGGCACGGCGGACGCGTTCACCGAAGGCAGGTCCGCCCAGGACTGGCTGCGCGCCATGTGGGCGGTCACGCGCAAGCGCGGCGCCGAGGCCGGCGTGGCGCTTCCGGACTGGGACGCTTTTATCGCCGGCGATCCGATCGAGATGCCGGACCCGGCGCCCGAACAGGTGTTCCTTGCCGATTTTCGCGCCGACCCGGAGGCCAACCCGCTGCCGACGCCGAGCGGCCGGATCGAGATTTTCAGCGAGACGATCGCCGGGTTCGGGCTTGAGGATTGTCCCGGCCATGCGACATGGCTGCCCCCGCGCGATGGTGCCGCCGGCAGTCGGCACGCCCATCCGCTCTTCCTGATCTCCGGCCAGCCGGGGACGCGGCTGCACAGCCAGCTTGACAATGGCGCCTACAGCCGGAGCCTGAAGGTCAAGGACCGGGAGCCGGTGCTGATCCATCCGGACGATGCCGCCGCGCGCGGCATTGCCGACGGCGATGTCGTCGAACTGTTCAACGAGCGCGGCCGCTGCCTGGCCGGCGCGCGGGTGACCGACGATGTCGCCAAAGGCTGCGTCTTTTTATGGACGGGCGCCTGGTACGATCCCGATTTCGATGCGCCGGACCATCGGGACCGGCACGGCAACCCGAACGTTCTGACCCACGATCTGCGCACCTCGTCGCTGGCCCAGGGGCCGGCGGCGCATTCGGCTTTGGTGGAACTGAGACGGTTTGACGGGCCCGTTCCGGCGGTGACGGTTTTCGATCCGCCGCCATTTGTGGCAGGAACGGCCGGGTAGATGGGGGAGGGCGCTTTTTGGAGGCGATCGCAGATGGGCGGAAGAATGATCCGCCGAAACTGGATTCCACCCTGTCGAAGGGGTTGATGATCCTGGAAACGCTGACCGCCCATCGCGGCGGCAAGGGGGTCACGGAGCTTTCCCGTGAACTGGGCCTGACCAAGTCCAACACCTTTCGGCTATTGCAGACGCTGTGCGCGCTCGGCTATGTCAAGAACAATCGGGACAAATCCTATTCGGCCACCCTGAAGACGTGGCAGATCGGGCGCGCCAGCGTCGAAAACCTCAACCTGCGCGAAGTCGCGCGGCCCGTCATGCACCATCTGGCCGCTGAAACCGGCGAGGTGATCTATCTGGCAGTCCCCGAACATCTTCAGATCATCTATATCGACAAGATCGACAGTTCCGACCCGATCCGATCGTGGAATCCCATTGGCGGCGGCGCGCCTATTCACTGTGTCGCGACGGGCAAGGCCATTCTGGCGGCCAATTACGAGACGCTGCGCGATACGGTCAAACACAGCCTGGCGCGCTACACCGACCGAACCATCACGGATGTGGGTGCGCTGGACGCCGACGTCGCTCGGACGCGCAAGTGCGGCTACGCCTTCGATACCGGGGAATTTCGCGAGCGCGGCTTGAGCTTTGGTGCCGCGATTACCCTGCCGGCGGGCGAGGCGGTCGCGGCGATCGGCATCTCCATTCCCGCGCACAAATTGCACGAGGGGACCGAGCCGTATCTGGGCGGCCTGGTCGCCGATGCCGCACAGAGCGTTTCACGCCGATTGCGGCTTTTGTGAAGCTGCGCCGCTTGTTCAGCCCCTCTTTTCGGGAAATTTGAGGGGACCGCCCTGTTCGGCCCAGGTGGAAAAGCCCTCGCGCAGATGGGCCGCTTCAAAGCCCATATCCTTGAGCGTCGCCACCGTCAGCGCCGAGCGCCAGCCGGACGCGCAATGGAACACGAATGTCTTGTCCTGGCCGAAAATGTCCTTGAAATAGGGGCTTTCGGGGTCAATCCAGAACTCGACCATGCCGCGTGGCGCATGAAAGCTGCCGGGGATGAAGCCGGAGCGCTGCCGCTCGCGAACATCGCGAATGTCGACAACAACCAGGTCGGGGTCGCCCAGCTCGTGCTCGCGGTGCCAGATGAAGCGGGTGTCGACCCCCATCACCTTGCGCAGCACCTGCAGGCAGTCGTAGTCGCAGTTGGACCCGGGAAAGGTCACCACCACCGCTCTCACGTTGCCG